>NZ_DATEMB010000017.1:0-25186 GCF_035276005.1 Rhizorhapis sp. | reverse complement strand
ATTTCGGGCGCCGCCTCTTCTCATGTCGTCGCCTTTCAGCGCTGGCCCATTGGAACATAATCGCGGGCCGCGGGCCCCGTGTAGAGCTGGCGCGGGCGGCCGATCCGCTGGGCGGGATCGGAGATCATCTCGTTCCACTGCGCTACCCAGCCGACGGTGCGGGCAAGAGCGAAGAGCACCGTGAACATGTCCGTCGGGAAGCCGATCGCCGACAGGATTACGCCGCTGTAGAAATCAACGTTCGGATAGAGCTTCTTTTCGATGAAATAAGGATCGTTGAGCGCGATTTGCTCCAGCTCGCGGGCGACGTCGAAGATCGGATCCTTGACGCCCAACTTGTCGAGCACCTCGTTCGCGGTCTTCTGCATCACTTTCGCGCGCGGGTCGTAATTCTTATAGACGCGGTGGCCAAAGCCCATCAGGCGGAAGGGATCGTCCTTGTTCTTGGCGCGAGCGATAAATTCCGGAATACGATCCACGGTCCCGATCTCGCGGAGCATGTTGAGCGCCGCCTCATTGGCGCCGCCATGCGCCGGGCCCCAGAGGCAGGCGATACCGGCCGCGATGCAGGCGAAAGGATTGGCGCCCGACGAACCGGCGAGGCGCACGGTCGAGGTTGACGCGTTCTGCTCATGGTCGGCATGCAGGATGAATATCTTGTCCATCGCCGCTTCCACGACCGGATCAACCTCATATTCCTCGGCCGGGACCGAGAAGGTCATGCGCAGGAAGTTGCCGGTATAGCTGAGGTCGTTGCGCGGATAGACAAAGGGCTGACCGATCGAATATTTGTACGCCATGGCCGCGATTGTCGGCATCTTGGCGATCAGGCGGTGGCTGGCCACCATCCGCTGGTGCGGATCGTTGATGTCGGTCGAGTCGTGATAGAAGGACGACAGCGCGCCGACCACGCCGCACATGATCGCCATCGGGTGCGCATCACGACGGAATCCGCGATAGAAAGTCGACAGCTGCTCATGCACCATGGTGTGGCGCGAAATGGTATAGGTGAAGTCCTGCAATTCCTGGGCATTGGGCAGTTCACCACGCAGCAGCAGGTAGCAGACCTCCATGAAGTTGCTCTTCTCGGCGAGCTGTTCAATGGGATAGCCGCGGTGGAGCAGAATGCCCTCGTCACCATCGATATAGGTCAGGCCCGATTCGCAGCTCGCGGTGGAGGTGAAGCCAGGATCATATGTAAACATGCCGGTATTGGCGTAAAGCTTACGGATATCCAGCACATCCGGCCCAACAGATCCCGACAGGATCGGATAATCCTGTGCTTCCTCGCCGATTTTCAACGTGGCGTCGCGTTCACCCATTTTGTTCTCCATTCAATCCGTCAGCCTGCCGCCGCTGTTTCCGCGTCCGACAAACGTCCCAAAGATTCTTCCTTCCCAAGGAGAAAGAGGACATCGAAGATGCCCGGCGAGGTCGTCCGCCCCGTCAGCGCCGCGCGCAAGGGCTGAGCCACCTTCCCGAGGCCAATTTCTGCGTCCTCTGCCACGCCCCGCACTTGTTCTTCAAGCGCCGCGATCGACCAGTCTTGCACTTCCGACAGCGCCACCCGGGTTTTCCCGATAAGCACGCGAGCGGGCTCATCTAGCAGGGCTTGCGCCTTCTCGTCGAGATCAAGCGGACGATTTTTGAAAAGGAAAAGGGCTCCTTCGGCTAACTCGTTGATATTCTTTGCTCTTGGCTTCAGCGACTCCATTGCTTTGGCGAGCAAACTTACCTCGTTTGAAGCAAGATCGCGGCCAAGCGCGCCCGCCATCTGGGGCGCGACAAGCCCGGCTAGACGAGTGTCATCGGCTTCCCGGAGATAATGGCCGTTCAGATTCTCAAGCTTCTTCAGGTCAAAGCGCGAGGGGGACCGGCCGACTCCGTCGAGATCGAACAACTCAACCGCTCTTTCCCGTGAAATCGTCTCTTCATCGCCATGCCCCCAGCCGAGGCGGAGGAGATAGTTGCAGAGCGCTTCAGGTAACATGCCCATTTCGTCGCGATAGGCATCGACACCCATCGCCCCATGCCTTTTGGAGAGCTTCGCTCCATCCGCACCATGAATGAGCGGCACATGCGCGTAAACCGGCTCCGGCCAGCCCATGGCACGAATGAGCGCGAGCTGACGAAAGGCGTTGTTGAGGTGATCGTCGCCGCGGATGATATGGGTGATCCCCATGTCATAATCGTCCACCACGACCGAGAGCATATAGGTCGGCGAGCCGTCGGAACGGAGCAGGATGAAATCGTCTATTTCCGCATTCTGCACCGTCACGTCGCCCTGGACGCAGTCGGAAATGGTGGTTTCTCCATCCAGCGGCGCCTTCAGGCGAATGACATAGGGGGCGTCTTCAGGCGCTTCGGCAGGATCGCGATCACGCCAGCGGCGGTCATAGCGGATCGGCTGCTTTGCCGCACGCTGAGCCTCGCGCATCTGCTCCAGCTCTTCGGGAGTGGCATAGCAGCGATAGGCCTTGTCCTCCGCAAGGAGTTGTTTCGCGACCTCTGCATGGCGCCAGGCGCGGTCATACTGGAAAATGGCGGGTTCATCGCCGATCAGCCCCAGCCATTCCAGTCCATCGAAAATGGCGTCGATCGCCTCATCGGTCGAGCGCGCGCGGTCTGTGTCTTCGATGCGCAGGAGGAACTTGCCGCCATGATGACGCGCGAACAGCCAGTTGAAGAGGGCGGTCCGGGCGCCGCCAATGTGCAGATAACCTGTTGGAGAAGGGGCAAAGCGCGTAACGACGCCCTTATTCTCGATTGTTGCGCTCACGCAGTAATTCCTCAATAAGTCCGGCTTCAGCGCATGCTGCCGCGCATGTCGCGGATGATCAGGCCAGAATGACCGGTGACGCCCCTAGCATGGCTTTAGAGCTTCGACAAACCCCTCCATTGCCAAGCCCGGCACGGTATCTTGATGCTTGCTGGCATCGGCTTGAAGCCTGGCTTGAAAAGGAGCGTGACCAGGTTGCACTCTGGCTTCCGGTGGGCCTTGGCCTTGGCATTATCGCCTGGTTTTCGCTTCCCGGCTCCAGCGCATGGGCGGCATGGATCTGCGCTTCGCTTGGTGTCGCCTCACTGTCGCTGCTGATGCCCGCTGGAGGACGCATGCGGAGGATAGTGCTTGCAGGCGGGCTGCTTGCTGCATTCGGCTGCCTGCTCATCTGGGGCAAGTCTGCCATGGTGGCAGCACCAGTGCTTGAACGTCCGTTGTTCACGAGTTTCTCTGCCACCGTTCTGCGGATCGAACCGATGAGCGCGCGATCAATGGTCCGGGTGGAACTGCAACCTGTCGGCCGGCCCGACCTGCCGCCCAAGATCCGCGTCAACATCATGGAAAAGGATGCCCCCGAAGGTCTGGCGGAGGGCAGCCGCGTTGCCCTGCAGGCAAGGCTCATGCCGCCAGCCGGGCCTGCAGTTCCCGGAGCCTATGACTTTGCCAAGCGTGCCTGGTTCCAAGGGATAGGCGCGACGGGGCGGGCTACGCCGCCGGTGCGCTTGGTCGTCTCCGCGCCGGACGGAAACGCACCTTCGCTTCGTCACCGGCTGTCGGCGCATGTCCAGCGGCAATTGGAGGGCGGCGAAGGGGCTCTTGCCGCTGCCCTTGCGACTGGTGACCGGGGCGGGATCAGCGAGGAAGATGAAGAGGCAATGCGGCGGAGCGGTCTTGCCCATCTTCTTTCGATCAGCGGCCTTCACGTCACCGCGCTGATCGGCGGCGTCATGCTCATCGTCTTTCGCCTGCTGGCGCTTAGCCCAAGGCTCGCTTTGCGTTGGCCGCTGCTCCTGATCGCAGCCGGAGCGGGTGCTCTGGCGGGCATTGGCTACACCTTGCTCACCGGCGCCGAGGTGCCGACGGTCCGATCATGCATAGCCGCATTGCTCGTGCTAGGAGGGCTGGCGCTGGGGCGAGAGGCAATCACCCTCCGCCTGGTTGCGGCAGGGGCGGCCTTTGTCCTGATATTCTGGCCCGAAGTCGTGGTGAGTCCAAGCTTCCAACTAAGCTTCGCAGCCGTGACTGCAATCGTGGCTCTGCATGAGCTTCCGGCTTTTGCGTGGATGACGCGGCGGCAGGAGCAGGACGGAATGATCATACGGGCGGGCAGGGCGCTGGTCATCCTGTTCCTGACCGGGGTTGCCGTTGAGGTGACGCTCGCGCCGATCGCCCTCTATCACTTTCACCAAACCGGTCTTTATGGCGCGTCGGCCAATATCATCGCTATTCCGCTGACGACCTTCGTGATCATGCCGCTGGAGGCTTTGGCGCTTTTCCTTGATCTGGCAGGCCTTGGCGCGCCGGCCTGGTGGCTGGCCGGCAAGGCGCTCGGCCTGCTGCTTGGGCTGGCGCACTTCGTTTCCGCGCAGCGCCATGCCGTCGCCATGCTGCCGGTCTTTCCCGGATGGGCCTTTGCTCTGGTGGTCGGCGGAGGATTGTGGATCAGCCTGTGGCGAACCTGCGCGCGATATTATGGTCTGACGCCGATGATTGGCGGTTTGGCGGCGATGCTACTATCCCCAGCGCCGGACCTGCTGGTCACTGGAGATGGCCGGCATCTGGTGGTTCGCACGAGCGATGGCGGCCTGGCGCTGTTGCGGGGCAAGGCGGGAGATTATGTGCGGGACGTGCTGAGCGAGAATGCGGGTTATCAGGGAGACCTTGGGGAGATCAGCAAACTCCCCAATGCCCGCTGCAGCCCGGACCTGTGCTCCATAACCCTTAGCAGGGGAGATCGGGATTGGCGGATCATGGCCACCCGGAGCAGGTATATGGTGCCCTGGCGCCAACTCGCCGGGCAGTGCCGGACGGCCGATATCGTCATCAGTGACCGAAGGCTGCCCAAGGGCTGCGTCCCCCGATGGTTGAAGCTCGACCGGCCATTTTTGAGGCGGCATGGTGGCGTGTCGGTGAGTTTCGAGGCGCAGGTGGTGCGAACCGCAATTGATCCTCTGGATGGCCATCCCTGGCTCAGCCGCGGCAGGTAAATGTTGGAACGTCAACTTAACGAAGTTGATACTTATGGGCGTTGATTTGGAAATGGAAATTTCCCTGTTGGATAGGAAATTCCTGATGTGGGAATTCCCAATAGAAGCCGCGTTTTTCAAGCATTTCTTCATCCACGCCAAGGAAAGCGGGGTCCCTGCTTGCGCAGGGACGACGGTAATGGGGGCGATGATAGTCTCAACTTCACCCCGCTCCATCCGCCACAATCAATTATATCGGCGGAGCAGACCTGCCAGCTTGCCTTGCACCCGGACCTGTGAGGCATCGTAGATTTGCGGTTCATAGGTGCTGTTGGCCGGGTCCAGACGAACTCTGGGTCCCTCCCGCCGGAAATATTTCAAAGTCGCCTCATTGTCGTCGATAAGCGCAACGACGATCTGACCATCGCGGGCGACTTCGGTCCGCTGGATCAGCGCGAAGTCGCCGTCCAATATGCCGGCTTCAATCATGGAATCGCCAGCGACTTCCAGCGCATAATGTTCTCCCGAACCGAGCAGCGCAGCCGGAACGGAAAGCATATTCTGGCCTTCAAGTGCTTCGATGGGAACGCCTGCTGCGATCCGGCCATGCAGAGGGATGTCGACGACGTCATTGGCAGCGACGGGGATTTCCGGCACCTTCTGGGGAGCGGCCGGGGCAGGATCCTTCACCCGGTCCAGGCCCTCCGGAAGCTTCAGCACCTCGAGCGCCCTGGCGCGGTTCGGCAGACGGCGGATGAACTGCCGTTCCTCAAGGGCATTGATGAGCCGGTGGATGCCGGACTTGGACTTGAGGTCCAAGGCCTCCTTCATTTCCTCAAAGCTGGGCGAAACGCCGCTTTCCTCTAGCCTGCGGTGAATGAAGCAGAGCAGTTCATGCTGCTTGAGCGTCAACATGGGCGACCCCCTGTAGTGGAACGGACAGGGAACGTATAGGAAACGAATGGAGGCGCGTCAAGCACGCTCAGGCGATGGGGAGGCAGTGCACCATTTCGCCAGCCTTGGCCGCTGGCGCGTTGGAAGGGCGGACGATGAGGGCATTGGCGGCTGCGAGGGAGCCAAGGCCGGCGCTGTCCTGATCGGTGAGGGGCCTTGCCGTGCCATTCTCCACCATGCCGCGGAGATAGACGGCCCGGTTGCTTGCCGCTGGCATGTCATTGGCCAGGCGGGCCTCGAAGAGGGGGGGCAGGGGATCGGCCGCCCCGCTCATGTGCCGCACCAGCGGGAGGAGAAAGAGCGTTGCCGTCACAAAGGCGGATACCGGATTGCCGGGAAGACCAAGGAACAGTGCATTTCCATTCCGGCCGGCCATCAGCGGCTTGCCCGGCCGCAAGGCAATGCGCCAGAAGTCCAGCGAACCGCCCGCAGCCTCAAAGGCTGGCTTGATGAGATCATGATCGCCGACGGATGCGCCGCCAGTCGTGACGATGATGTCGGCGCTGGAGGCCTTTCTGAATGCGTCCACCTGCGCCTCCAGTTCATCCCCTACGATCCCCAGGTCTTCGATGAGGACGGGCAGGTCCGACAGCATTGCCCGCAGCATAAGGCTGTTGGAGGCCGGAAGTTCGCCTGGATGTTTCTGCAGCCCCGGTTCGGCGAGTTCGTTGCCCGTCGTGAAAAGGGCGATGCGCAGCTTCCGGTGGACCGGCAGGAAACCATGCCCCCCCATTGCGGCCAGGGCGACTTGCGGGGAGCCTATCCGGGTTCCCCGGCGCAGCAGCAATGCGCCCTTTGCAAAGTCGGCTGCTTGCAGGCGGACATTCTTGCCGGGATATTCCGGTCCTGCGCCCGCAAGGGCCAGGGAGGCGCCCTGCAATGCCGCCTCTTCCTGGATCAGCACGCTGTCTGCGCCCTTGGGCATGGGCGCACCAGTGAAGATGCGCACTGCTTCTCCAGGCCTTACAGTGTGGAGCGTGAGGTTTCCGGCGGCGCTTTCATCCGTGACGGTCCAGGGTCCTGGCAGGTCGGCATGCCTGATGGCATAGCCGTCCATCGCGGACAGCGCGGTCCAGGGCTGATCCCGTAGCGCATGAACATCGCCAGCCAGCCAGCGGCCAATTGCTTCCGCCAGGGAAGCGTTTTCGACATTCACCGCTGTTGCTGAAGCGATCAGCCTTTGCTGCGCCGTCTCAACCGGCAGCAAAGCCATTAGTCGCGTTTCCAGTTGCCGGACTTTCCGCCGGTCTTTTCCAACAGGCAAATATCACCGATTATCATTGTCTTATCGATGGCCTTTGCCATGTCATAGACGGTAAGAAGTGTTGTGCTGACAGCCGTCAGTGCCTCCATCTCAACCCCCGTTTGGCCGCTGGTTTTGGCCGTGGCGATAGCGACCACCCCTGCATCGTCCAACTCGAGGCCGATGCTTATCGAAGATAGCGGCAGCGGATGGCAGAGAGGAATGAGTTCGGATGTCTTCTTGGCCGCCATGATGCCAGCCACACGGGCAACGGCAAGAACGTCACCCTTCTTGACAAGGCCTTCGGATATGGCCTGCCGCGCCTCTTGCGACATGGTGATGCGGCCAGTGGCGATGGCCTGCCGCGTGGTGGCGGGCTTGGCCGACACATCGACCATATGGGCGGCGCCGTCCTGGTCGAGATGGGTAAGGCGGGTCATGCGCCGGTCAGCAACCTGCGCGTTGCCGCCTCCACGTCCGCCTCCCGCATCAAGGCTTCGCCGACCAGGAAGCAGCGCACGCCCCGTTCGGCCATGGCGTCCAGGTCCGCCTTCGACGTGAGGCCGCTTTCGGCAATGAAGGTGCAATCCTTCGGCGCCCGGTCCACCAGCTCATAGGTTCTCGCAAAATCGACCGAGAAGTCCCTGAGATCACGATTATTTACGCCGATAAGGCGGGATTTAAGATTGAGCGCACGTTCCAGCTCGCGGGCATCATGCACCTCGACCAGCGCGTCCATGCCACATTCGCTGGCCGCCGCCTCGATCTCCTGCATCTGGCCGTCTTCCAGTGCGGCGACGATGATGAGGATGGCGTCCGCACCAATCGCTCGCGCCTCATGCACCTGCCAGGGATCAACCATGAAGTCCTTGCGGAGCACGGGAAGGCTGCAGGCGGACCGGGCGGCCATCAGATAATCTTCATGGCCCTGAAAATAGGGAGCATCGGTCAGGACCGAGAGGCAGGCGGCGCCACCCGCCTCATAGGCCTGCGCATGGGCCGGGGGATCGAAATCGGCGCGGATGAGGCCCTTGGAGGGACTGGCCTTCTTGATCTCCGCAATGAGCGCATGGCCGGACATGGCGGCTGCATCAAGGGCGGCGCGGAAGCCACGGGGACTGCTTTGTTCCGCCTTCAGAGCATTCAACGTCGCGAAGGTGATTGCTGCCTTGCGCGAGGCCACTTCGTCCCGCTTGGTGGCGCAAATTTCGGTGAGCTTGTTCATCAAAAGGCAATCCAGCAATTGAGCAGCGCGTTGGCCAGCCCCTTGTCAATGGCTTCGGCGGCTTCCTCGACGCCATCGGCCAGCCTTTCTACCTCTCCCGCCACGATAAGCGCGGCCGCGCTGTTGAAGAGGACGGCGTCGCGATAGGGACCGGGCTCTCCCTGAAGCAGCTTGCGTAATTCATCTGCATTATGCTGCGGGTCGCCGCCCCTGATCGCTTCCACCGGATGCCTGGGAAGCCCGGCATCAGCGGCCGAAACAATGTAGGACCGAAGGCCGCCTTTTTCCACCTCTGTAACGGCATTGCCGCCGCCAAGCGAAAGCTCGTCCAGACCCTCCTCGCCCGAGACCACCATCGAGCGTTCCGTGCCGAGTTTCTGCAGCGCTTCTGCATAGATCGGAACATAGTCGGGCCGGGCAATGCCGATGAGCTGTCGCCGGACCTTTGCCGGATTGGCGAGCGGGCCCATCAGGTTGAAGATTGTGCGGCGGCCGATCGAGCGGCGAATGGGTGCGAGGTGAGCCAGGGCAGGGTGATGCGCCTGAGCGAAGAGAAAACAGATGCCGAGGTCGGCCAGCGTTGCTTCGGCCTGCTCCCCCGCCCGGGCAAGGTTTAGCCCCAATGCCTCCAGCGTATCCGCGGCGCCCGCTTTCGACGAGGCCGCGCGGTTGCCATGTTTTGCCACTGGTACGCCGCAGGCGGCCACCACGATAGCGACAGCAGTCGAAACATTGAGCGTATGGTGTCCATCGCCGCCGGTGCCGCAGACGTCAATGGCGTTGGCCGGAGCGTCGATGGGGATCATGCGCTCCCGCATTGCCTGAGCCGCAGCCGCGATTTCCGTGGCGGTTTCTCCTCGTTCGCTCAGCGCGACGAGAAAAGCGGCCACATCCGCGTCGGAGATTGTCCCGTCGAGAATGGCGGCAAAAGCCCTCCCGGCCGCTTCTGCGGAGATGGGTTGTGACGGATTGGGCAATGACGTCATGCCGTCACGCGTTCCTTCACCGGGAGCCCTGCAATCCTCATGAAATTGGCAAGCATCGCGTGGCCATGCTCGGTGGCGATGCTTTCAGGATGGAACTGAACCCCATGAATGGGAAGCGTCGCATGCCGGAAGCCCATCACCATCATGTCGTCGCTGGTGGCGTTGACCAGAAGGTTTGAGGGAATGTCCTGCACCACCAGGCTGTGATAGCGGGTAGCCGTAAAGGGGGAGGGAAGGCCCTGAAACAGGCCGGTGCCGTCATGGCTGACCGGAGACGTCTTGCCATGCATCAGGCCGCCACGAACAACCTTGCCGCCAAAATGCTGACCAATGGATTGGTGGCCAAGGCATACGCCCAGAAGCGGTTTCCCGGCATCGGCACAGGCCGCCACCAGATCGAGGCTGATTCCCGCTTCATTGGGGGTGCAGGGACCAGGGGAGATCAGGAACGCATCAGCGCCGGTGGATAGCGCCTGGCCCGCCGACATGGCGTCGTTGCGCACGACCTCCACTTCTGCACCCAGTTCCATGAGATAGTGGACCAGGTTCCAGGTGAAGCTGTCATAATTGTCGATGACGAGAATCATGATTCGGCTTTAACGTGAAGCCGCGTTTTGAGCGAGTCCGAGCTCACTGGCCAAAATCGGGCTCCCGAGCGAGCAGGACGGCCTCCCGCGCGGCGGCTATGAGGGCGCCGCTCTTGGCTTCGCATTCGCGCTGTTCATAGGCGGGATCGCTGTCGGCAACGATGCCCGCGCCTGCCTGAACATGCATGACGCCATCTTTCAGGACGGCAGTGCGCAGGACAATGCAGCTGTCGAGATTGCCATCGGGACTGAAATAGCCGACGCCGCCGGCATAGGCCCCGCGCGTTTCTGGTTCCAATTCAGCTATGATCTCGCAAGCCCTGACCTTGGGCGCGCCAGAGACGGTGCCGGCGGGAAATCCTGCAAAAAGCGCGTCTAGCGCATCCTTCTGCGGATCAAGCTCGCCCACCACGTTCGAAACGATATGCATCACATGGCTGTAGAATTCGACGGCGTAGCTGTCCGTCACCCTGACCGTGCCGGCCTTGGCTACCCGTCCGACATCGTTGCGGCCGAGATCGAGGAGCATCAGATGCTCCGCCCGCTCCTTGGGATCAGCAAGCAGGCTGTCGCGATTGGCGGCATCCTCCGAAGCCGTCTTGCCGCGAGGGCGGGTCCCGGCGATGGGACGTATCGTAACTTCCCCGTCGCGAACGCGGACCAGGATTTCAGGGCTGGAACCGATGAGGGCAAAGCCCGGAAGGTCCAGATAATAGAGGAAAGGGGATGGGTTGATCCGCCTCAAGGCGCGGTAGAGCGAAATGGGTGGCAGGGAGAAGGGCGCGGCAAAGCGCTGCGCCAGCACCACCTGAAAGATGTCGCCGGCGGTGATATAGTCCTTCGCCTTGTTCACCATTTCCGCATAGCGGCCGGGAGCAAGAGCTGGAGTGACCGCCAACTCGACTGAGGGAGCGGATGGCGCGGCATCAGCGGGCAGAGGGCCGGACAGCCGGGCAGCCGTGGCGTCGATCCGATCGAGGGCGTCGGCGATTGCCTTGCCCGCATCGGTAAAGCTTCCGGCCCAGACCGGAGCCACCAGATAAAGCGCGTCGGCCAGCCTATCGAAAATCAGGATGACCGTCGGCCTTACAAAAAGCATGTCGGGCAACTGAAGCGGATTTTTAGGAGGGCGGGGCAGTTTTTCCACCAGCCCGACCGTCTCATAGCCGAAATAGCCCACAAGGCAGGCAAGCGCCGAGGGCAGCGCCTCATCCACCTCGCAACGGCATTCGGCGGCGAGCTGGCGCAAGGCGTCCAGGGTCTTTGCTGTCACCGGTGCGAAAGCGGCGCGATCGGTGGCCCATTCGCGGTTGATTTCCGCCTGTTGTCCCTGCGCGCGGAATACAAGATCCGGCGCCAGGCCCAGCAAGCTATAGCGCGCCCGGACCGATCCGCCCTCCACCGATTCCAGCAGGAAATCCCCGCGATCTGGCTCGATCAGCTTGAGCGCCGCGGAGATCGGCGTGTCGGTATCGGCAATCTGACGCCGCCACACGAGCGCCGACTTGCCCGCCTCCAGCGCCTTGCGGACTCTATCAAGATCAAGCTCCGCCTGCGTCATTGAGCCGCCGAACCGCCGCGCAGACGCTGCTTCACCTCGGCAATGGCGGAGGCATTCCTCTTCACGCCGACATGCTGCTCGACGGCACGGGCGAATTGTTCGGCATATTCATTGCCGGTTACGCGGGACATTTCCTGCTGCACAGCATTGACGAGCCCAGCTTGTCCACCAGCATCGCCGCGCTGGATCTTGTCGAGCCGGACGACGAAATAGCCCTGATCGTTGGGGGCTTCCAACCGCTTCGTGCTGCCTTCGGCCATGCTGAAGAGCAGGGCGAGGGGTGGCGGCACTTGCTGGCCTCCACGCGCAATGTCCGCCCGCTTGCCGCCAAGAGGCTGCGGCGGAGGAACTTTGAGACCGGTTTCAGCCAGCGCCTTCGCGAATTCCACCCCCTTGTTCATCTTCGCGACCAGTTGGTCCGCAGCCGTACGAGCGCGGCCGGCGGCGCGTTCCAGCTTGAATTGCTGGATTATGACGTCGCGGACTTTTTGCAGCGGCGGCGGGGCGGCGGGCTTGATGTCCGTCACGTCCAGCAACGCATAGAGCTGGTCAGGCGCGATCGTCACCATCTGCGGTTCGTCATCCGCCTCCATGCTGAACGCAGGATCCAGCATTGGCCGGAGTTCCGGTGGCGCCTGGTAATTTTCCTGCTCCACGGTCGTGCCATTCCGCAAAATGAACGGGGTAGCCTTGATCGGCAGCGCGGCGTCCTTCGCGAACTCCTCGAACGTCGTGCCTTCCGCGATCTGATCCTCGGCCTTGGCGAGGAAATCAGCCATGGCTTCGGCGGCCTTCTGCTGCTGAAGGGTAGTGACGATCTCCGGCCGGACAGCGGCAAGCGTCCGCGCGGGAGTGGCCGAGACGCCAGTCACCTCAACCACATGCCAGCCGAGCGGCGATTTGGCGATGGGAGCAAGCTGGCCCTGCGGCGTGGCAAAAACGCTCTTTGCCACCGCAGCCGAACTTCTTTCCGCATATTGCCGCTCGCTGAGCTTGTCGAGCGTCGCAACAGCCAGGCCCGCGCCCTTGGCGGCTTGAGCCAGGCTGGTGCCGCCCTTGACCTTCGCGGCGATTGCGTCGGCAGCGGCCTGCGTCGGGACGATCAGCTGCGCCAGCGTGCGTTCCTCCCGAGCGGCGTAATTGGCCTTGTTCTCATTATAATAGCGGGTGATCTCTGCCTCTGTGGGGGCGGCGGCCCTTTCAAAGCGCGCCTTGTCGACCAGCACATAGCGGAGCTGCCGCTGCTCGGGCACTGTGAACCGATCGGCGTTGCGGTTGTAGAACGCGGTCAGTTCCTGGGGATTGGGCTCCTCATTGCTCATGAACAGCTTTGAGGGAATGACGGCGATCCGGCCCTGACGCGCTTCCAGCAACAGGGAGGCATAGGGAAGCGTCATGTCACGGGAAATGCGGCTGCCCATCGCAACCGGCGCCAGCACATGGCGGGTGAAGACGTCGCGGGACATGTCCTGACGCAAGGCGGCGTCCGTGATGTTCTGCCGCCGAAGCAGCTCATGATAAAGTTGATCGCTGAACTTGCCGGAGGCGTCGTGAAAGGCCGGAATGCTGGCAATCTGCCCATCAATCAGGCGCTTGCTGGCAGCCATGCCTCCATCGCGCGCAAACTCCGTGACGGCGAGGCCCTGGATCAGCTGATCGAGCACATTTTCCGCGCCGCCCTGAGCCAGAAAACTGGTCATTTCAAGCTGCGGCTGTTGCTGACGGTTCCGGTCGAACACCATCTGCGTACGGCCCTGGAGATCGGCCGCGGTCACTGCATCGCCGCCAACCTTTGCCACCGTGCCGCTGCCGCCGGTAAAGTTGCCGAGCCCCCCGCCCGATCCGGTGATGTCGCCCGCGGCAAACGCAACAGCAGCAAGCGCCACCAGAAGAAAAGCGATACCGAGGCCGATCTTGGAGTGGATAAGGCGGCGGATGAGACTGATCATGATGCTTCCAAAGCAATGTGCAAAGCGTAACGGCTGCCCGCTTTAGGATGGCAAGTGGCTGGCATCAAGCTCGGAAACTGCAAGGCTCGTCTCGCTGCCAGGCCGGAATGGCGCCCAATCATGCTTTCGCGCCCTAGACAATCTGCCTTCATCCGCTATCGGACCAGCAGCGCATGTTCAACAACCCCTGCAGGAGTCATTTGGTGAGCAGACGGAAACTGATTGTCGGCAACTGGAAAATGAATGGCCTTTTGGCCCAAATCGGCGAAATCGAAGCCATTGATCGTCTCGCGCAGGAAAAGCCGAAGGTTGAAGTGGGGCTTTGCGTCCCTGCTACGCTGATTCACGCCGCAAGCGGCGTGGCGCGTTCCGCCTTCATCGGGGGGCAGGATTGCCACATGAAGGATAGCGGCGCCCATACCGGCTGCCTTTCCGCCGCGATGTTGAAGGAAGCGGGGGCGAAGACCGTCATCGCCGGTCATAGCGAGAGGCGGACCGATCAGCATGAGACAAGCGCGGATGTGGCGGCAAAGGCCGTTGCGGCGCATCAGGCGGGGCTCAATGTCATCCTGTGTGTGGGCGAGACAGAAGCCGAGCGCGACGCCGGCAATGCGGAGGCCGTGGTTTCGGAACAGCTTCTCGACTCATTGCCGCAGAACGCCGCGGCCGCCTGGTTATCGATCGCCTATGAACCCATCTGGGCCATCGGTACTGGCCGCACCCCCACCATGGAAGAAGTGGATCGCATGCACCGCGCATTGCGGGAGGCGCTTCGTTCGCGCATCGGCGCTGATGCAGACAATATGCGCATTCTCTACGGCGGGTCGATGAATGGGGCCAATGCGGGGGACCTTCTTGCTATCGCCGATGTGGACGGCGGACTGGTCGGCGGAGCTAGCCTGACGGCGGAAAAATTCGCGCCGATCATTGAAGCGGCCTCTGCTGCCGGTTGAAGATCGGAGCAGGAGGCGTTATGTGCCCGCTCCATCAGCTATAGACGGGTTTTGATTTTTCATGTTCACCTTCATCCTTGTCGTTCAGGCCATTGTGGCAGCGGCGCTGGTCGGCGTCATTCTGATGCAGCGGTCCGAAGGTGGTGGCCTGGGCGTCGGCGGCAGTCCTTCGGGCTTCATGTCGGCGCGCGGGGCGGCGGATTTCCTGACCCGTTCAACCACGATCCTGGCAACGCTGTTTGTCGGGCTGAGCGTTGTGCTGGCGGTTATTGCTTCAGTGAAGCATGCGCCTTCCAGCATCGACACGTCTCTGTCCCGTTCTGGGACAAGTTCTGCGCCTGCTGATGATGTTCCGGTCGCTGGCGGCGATCCGCTCGCTGCTGCGGCGGACAAGGCGGCGCAGAATGAAACCGCGCCCAAGAACGAAGGCGTTCCGCTGGCGCAATAAGCTTCTGTTCAGTTCGTCGTCACCCTGAACCTTGTTTCAGGGCCCATTGGTGCTGCGTGCGAGCGGCTTTCGCAACGCTCATGGATGCTGAAACGAGTTCGGCATGACGCCCTCAGCCAAAAAAATTCACCGGCGCCGGATTCGGACGCTTGCTTGTTGTCACTCACAAAGGATAAGCCTTTCCTCCCATGGCGCGGTTCATTTTCATCACCGGCGGCGTGGTCTCCTCGCTTGGCAAAGGTCTTATGGCAGCCAGCCTTGCAGCATTGCTGCAGGCGCGGGGTTATCGCGTGCGCATTCGCAAGTTCGATCCCTATCTAAACGTCGATCCGGGAACGATGTCGCCCTATCAGCATGGCGAAGTCTATGTGACTGATGATGGGGCGGAAACCGACCTGGACCTGGGCCATTATGAGCGCTTTACCGGCGTTTCGGCACGGCAGTCGGACAATGTGACGGCAGGCCGCATCTACCAGACGATCATCACGCGGGAACGGCGTGGGGATTATCTCGGCGCGACGGTTCAGGTGATCCCCCATGTCACCGACGCCATCAAGGCCTTTGCCCAGGATCAGGTCGATGACCTCGACTTCGTGCTGTGCGAAATCGGTGGAACGGTGGGGGATATTGAAAGCCTGCCCTTCATCGAAGCGATCCGGCAGCTACGCAATGATATCGGCCGGGAGAACACGGTCTTCGTCCATGTGACGCTGGTGCCCTATATCAGCGCTGCGGGCGAGTTGAAGACAAAGCCTACACAGCACAGCGTGCGGGAACTGACCTCCCTCGGCATCCAGCCGGACATTCTCCTCTGCCGTTGCGAGCATCCGCTGCCGGAAAGCGAGCGGGCGAAAATCGCGCTTTTCTGCAACGTTCGCAAAGAGGCCGTCATCCCGGCCCTCGACGCGCCAAGCATTTACGCGGTGCCGCTGCAATATCATCAGGAGGGCCTGGACAATGAAGTCCTGCGTGCCTTCGGCATCACTGATGCGCCCGATCCGGACATGGCTCAATGGGCCGACATCATGGACCGCTGGCACAATCCCGAAGGTGAAGTGACGATCGGCGTCGTTGGCAAATATGTGGGACTGCCTGACGCCTATAAATCGCTGCACGAAGCGCTGATGCATGGCGGCCTTGCCAATCGCGTGAAGGTTCATGTCCGCTGGCTGGACGCGGAACTGTTCGAAACGCAGGAAAACGGGGATTATGCCGTTGCCCAACTGGAGCCGATGCATGGCATTCTTGTGCCGGGCGGCTTCGGGGAACGCGGCAGCGAAGGCAAGATCGCAAGCGTGAAGTTCGCCCGCGAGCGCAATGTGCCCTTTTTCGGAATCTGCCTGGGCATGCAGATGGCCTGTATCGAGGCGGCCCGCAACACCGCAGGGATCGCCAAGGCGTCGACCACCGAATTCGGTCCTACGGAAGAGCCCATCGTTGGCCTCATCACCGAGTGGATGAGCAAGGAAGGACGTCAGAAACGGGAAGCGGGCGGCGATCTTGGCGGCACCATGCGTCTTGGGGCCTATCCGGCAAAGCTCGCTGGAAACAGCGTAGTAGCTTCGATCTATGAGAATGAAGAGATCAGCGAACGGCATCGTCACCGGTACGAAGTGAACGCGCATTATCGCGAACCGCTGGAGAAGGGCGGCCTCATCTTTTCCGGCATGTCGCCGGACGGAACACTGCCCGAGATTGTCGAGCGGCCGGACCACCCCTGGTTCGTCGGTGTGCAGTTCCACCCGGAGTTGAAGTCCAAGCCATTCGAACCGCACCCGCTCTTTGCCAGCTTCATCGCAGCGGCGGTGAAACAGAGCCGGCTCGTCTGAAAAGGCGCTGGGCTCTATCCGGCACCATCCGAACTGAGCTATAGCGCTGACCCATGGACGCTCAGCATCTTTCGGGGAAGCTGCCCGAGCACAGCCTTCTTCAGATCCTTACTGAAGGGGAGCTTTCCGAGCTGTTGCAGACGGCGCGGCTCAATGAGGCCGCCAAGGGCGATGTGCTGCTGAGGCAAGGGGACAGGGGCGATTCGCTCATTATCCTGCTCGATGGACAGGCTCGCGTGACGGTTTACACCGCCAACGGCCGGGAGATCGTCCTGGAATATGCAGGGGCCGGCTCGGTACTGGGGGAGATCGCATTGCTCGACGGGGGTGCGCGGACCGCGAGCGTCATCGCCATGGAGCCACTGCGCTATCTTTCGCTCGGCAGAAGCGCTTTTGAGGGGCTGATCTCGCAGAACCATCAGATCGCACTGCGCATCATGCGGGAGCTCGCCTTGCGGCTGCGCGTCGCCAATCAGACGATCGAAACCGACCGCGCCTATGCCGCCGCCCCACGGCTCGCGCGCTTCCTGCTGCGGCTCATCCGGGGGGAGGGCCAGCCCGTCATCACGCTCAGCCAGACCGAACTCAGCATGTTTGCCGGCATATCGCGGGAGAATATCAACCGGCAATTGTCGCTCTGGTCACAGGCAGGGGTAACGGCGGTAGAGCAGGGGGGAATAAGGATCCTTGATCCTGCGACACTGGAGGACATTGCAGCGTCAGTGGATTGAGGAACTGAAGCGGGAGCAAGGAAAGGGGCTGCCCCTAGACTCGTTCCGGTTCTGATCGAACCGAAACGAGTCTAATATTCCCTTGTTCTCCGTGATTTCCGAGCCGCCAGATGATTCCATCTGGCTAGCTAAAGGCAGCCCCAGAATTCCTTTGCCCGACTTCTTCAATCAGGCAGCGTCGCGGTGATCCTCGATCGTGGTGGCGCTGGAAGAGATGGAAATCTTCTTCGGCTTCATCGCTTCGGGGATTTCGCGGACGAGCTCAATGGTGAGCAAGCCGTCGCGCAACCCGGCGTCTTCGACCCGGACGAAATCGGCCAGTTCGAAACGGCGTTCAAAGTTGCGGTTGGCGATGCCCATATACAGGAAGTTCGAGCGGTCCTGCTCAACCTCTTCCTTCTTGCCCGTCACCTGCAGCATGTTCTGCTGGGCGACGATGTCGATGTCATCAGCCGTAAAGCCCGCAACCGCCAGCGTGATCCGGTAGCGGTCGTCGCTCAGGCGTTCGATGTTGAACGGCGGGTAATTGTCCGCTTGCTGAAGCCTTGCGCTGTTTTCAAGCAGATCGAACAGGCGGTCGAAGCCGACCGTCGAACGGCGATAGGGGGTAAAGTCAAACTGCCTCATCTCCAAATCCTCTTCATGAGCAAAATGAATGCGCAGGTCCAAAAGGCACCTGCCGCTGTTTGTCCGGCCCAAATAGGCGTCCAGACAATTATGAGATATTTTCGCTTTGGATGATTTCAAGGGGCGGTGCGGGTGCCTGACTTCAAACGGAAAAGCGCCCGGGCCGTCGAAGACCCGGGCGCTCCTGGACGATCACTCGTCTCCCCCTTTGGTACCGCGCCCGCGCGTCCTGACGCCCCCTTTAAGCATCGGACGGGACAGCGGCGTCCCTGAACCACGGCCTCTGACCTGTGTTTCTTGTCTCCTCTGCTAAGCCGTGGTGCCGCGCCTGTCACCGCCAAATTGTACGGTCCTGACATTTTGGAGTCAGCCTGTGTTCATTGTGCCACAGCCACGGAAAAGGGCACATCTCCTTGCCTCTGCGGATGGTCATGCCTAGACCGTTCATAACATAGAGAAAGACGATAAACCGCTGCATGATTCTGTCCCGTTATGAATGGATGATCTCCAAACGCTACCTTCTCCCAGGCAAGGGGGAGGGTTTCATCTTTCTGGTCGCCAGCATCAGCCTGGTGGCGGTGATGTTGGGCGTTGCGGCGCTCATCATCGTGATGAGCGTGATGAACGGTTTTCGGGCAGAGCTGTTCGACAAGATTGTCGGCCTGAACGGCCATGCGGTGGTGCAGGGCTATGGCGGGCGCCTTCCCGACTGGCGTGAAATATTGAAGGAGGCGAAAGCCACTCCCGGGGTGACCAGTGCCACTCCGCTCATCGAACAGCCGCTGCTCGCAAATTATAATGGCCGGGTCGAAGCCATATTGGTGCGGGGCATGACGGTGCATGACATTCGCACCAATCCCACGCTCAAGGAAAAGGTCGTCGCGGGCCGCCTGGCCGATGTGACGGCGGGCAGCGGGAAGGTTGCGATTGGTGCGCGGCTCGCCGAAAATCTGGGCGCCCAGGTCGGAAGCCGGATCAGCATCATCAATCCCGCAGGCCGCGCCACCCCCTTCGGCACGGTGCCGCGCGAGATATCCTATGAGATCGGCGCCATCTTCGAAGTGGGGGTCTTTGATTATGACAAGGCCTTTGTCGTCATGCCGATGGAGGACGCGCAGACTCTGCTGCTGCTCGGCGACGTCGTGGGCATGATCGAGGTGGAGACGGTGAATGCTGATCAGGTTGGCGACATACTGCAGCCGCTCGCGCAGAAAGTGGCAGGGAGGGCGGTAGTAACTGACTGGCGGCAGATGAATGCCAGCCTGTTCGAGGCTCTGGCGGTCGAGCGGGTCGCCATGTTCGTGGTGCTGTCGATCATTATTCTGGTGGCCGTGTTCAACATCCTGTCCTCGCTCATCATGCTGGTGCGGGCAAAGACGCGGGACATTGCAATCCTGCGGACCATGGGTGCGACACGGCACGGCCTGCTCAAGATTTTCGTGACGGTGGGGGTCACGATCGGGGCCCTCGGCATGTGCGCGGGAGTGATCCTTGGCTTCACATTTCTCTTTTTCCGCCAAAGCGTCGTCAATTTCGTGCAATTTGTGACTGGACAGAATCTCTGGGATCCGTCGATCCGGTTCCTTACCGAACTGCCGGCCAAGGCAGACCCTATAGAGATCACGATCATCTGCCTGATGGCGCTGGTGTTCAGCTTCCTCGCGACGCTCTATCCCGCCTTCAAGGCCGCTAATACCGATCCGGTGCAGGTGCTCCGCTATGAATGACATATTGAAGGTCGGCGGCCTTCGCCGCAGCTTCACTCAAGGCGGCGAGACGATCGAGGTCCTGCGCGGCATCGACCTCGCCATTAGGCGCGGGGAGATCGTGGCACTGCTCGGTCCTTCTGGCTCGGGCAAATCCACCTTGCTCCAGGCGGTAGGGTTGCTCGAGGGCGGTTTTCAAGGTTCGATCGCCATTATGGGAGAGGAAGCCGCGCGGCTGCCAAGCGACGGCCGGACCCGGCTGCGGCGCGATGCATTGGGCTTCGTTTACCAGTTTCACCATCTGCTGCCCGATTTCAACGCGATGGAGAATGTAATCCTGCCGCAGATGATCCGGGATGTGGATCCGGCTGCGGCGCGGTCCCGCGCGGAAAGCCTGCTCGGTTCGCTCGGCCTTGGCCACCGGCTGCATCACCGGCCCAGCCAATTGTCAGGCGGCGAGCAGCAGAGGGTGGCAGTGGCGCGTGCCCTTGCGAATCGTCCGGCGCTGGTGCTGGCGGACGAACCGACCGGCAATCTGGACGAACATACGGCGGATATCGTCTTTGCAGAATTCCTGCGCCTCGTGCGGGAAGAGGGCTCCGCCGCGCTCGTAGCCACGCATAATGAGCGGCTGGCAGGGAAAATGGACAGGGTTTTGCGGCTGCATGAAGGGGTGTTGGAGTAGGCAGTGCTGATGTTGTGGAAAAACTGAGCCGTTGCCTCTTCGGAGCGACGGCGGAAATGGAGGCTCGCTTCACCCCGAAGCCGCCGCCACAGAAAGGAATCCCGCATGAACGTCCACGATCTTACCGTGACAGCGTCCAATGGCGAGCCCATCCCCTTGTCCGGTTATGCAGGCAAAGTCCTGTTGATAGTCAACGTTGCCAGCCAATGCGGGTTCACGCCGCAATATGCGGGACTAGAGGCATTGTACCGCAAATATAGAGACCGGGGCTTTGAGGTGCTGGCATTCCCATGCAACCAGTTCGGTCGCCAGGAGCCCGGCAATGCAGAGGAAATCGCAAGCTTCTGCTCTCTCAATTATGATGTGACCTTCCCCCTCCTGGCGAAGATTGAGGTAAACGGCCCAAATGCCGATCCGCTCTACGACCACCTGAAGGCAGCTAAGCCGGGCATGATGGGAACAAGGGCCATCAAATGGAATTTCACGAAGTTCCTTGTGGACCGCGGCGGCAGGGTGGTGGCGCGCTATGCCCCGACGGTAAAGCCGGAGGATCTGGCCAAGGATGTGGAAAAGCTGCTTTGACGAAATGGCGGCGGCTATTCTGCTCCTTGCCCCGGTTTTGCCAGCAGAAATAGAGATCGCCTCTTCAAATATGGGTGTCTGACGTCTAGGAAGTCGGCCCCAGCCTCCCGAAAAGAAGAGCTTGAATGTCCAAACCCTTCTACATCACGACTGCCATCGCCTATCCCAATGGCGCCCCTCATATCGGCCATGCCTATGAGGCGATCGCGACGGACGCCATCGCCCGGTTCCAGCGGATGATGGGCAGGCGAGTAAGATTCCAGACGGGCACCGACGAACATGGGCTGAAAATGGCCCAGACGGCGCGTGGCAAGGGCATGGAGCCAAGCGCGCTCGCCGATGAAATGTCCGGTTATTTCAAAGATATGGGTGATGTTCTCAACATCAGCTATGATCGGTTCATCCGCACCAGCGAGCCTGCGCATCATGTCGCGAGTCAGGCCATCTGGAAAGCGATGGAGGCGAGCGGCGACCTGTATCTCGGCCGCTACGAAGGCTGGTATTCCGTTCGGGACGAAGCCTTTTATGACGAAAAGGAACTGACCGAAGCGGAAGGGGGCGTCCGTCTTTCCCCGCAGGGCACTCCCGTGGAATGGACAGTGGAGGAAAGCTGGTTCTTCAAGCTGTCCCAATATCAGCAGCCTCTGCTGGACCTTTATGAACGGCAGCCCGATTTCATCAGGCCGGAGAGCCGCCGCAACGAAATTCTCCGCTTCGTTGAGGGCGGCTTGGCGGATCTCAGCGTATCGCGGACCAGCTTTGACTGGGGCGTCAAGGTTCCGGGAAGCGAGGGACATGTCATGTATGTGTGGGTGGACGCGCTCACCAACTATCTGACGGGCTTGGGCTACCCGGAAGATACGGACGATTGGCGCAGTTTCTGGAGTGAAGGCGGCGATATTTTCCACATCATCGGAAAGGACATTGTCCGTTTTCATGCGGTTTATTGGCCTGCCTTCCTGATGAGCGCCAAGCTGCCATTGCCCAAGCAGGTGTTTGGCCATGGTTTCCTTCTTAACCGTGGCGAGAAAATGTCGAAGTCGGTCGGCAATGTCGCCGATCCAATGGAACTGGCCGAAGCGTTCGGCGTGGACCAGCTCCGCTATTTCCTGCTCAGCGAAGTTACCTTCGGAAATGATGGTAGCTATAGCCCGGAAGCCATTGTCCAAAAAGCCAATAGCGAACTTGCCAACAGCTTCGGAAACCTGGCGCAGCGCACCCTGAGCTTCATTGCCAAGAATCTGGACGGCCGATTGCCGCAAGGCGAACGGCAGGCGGTGGATCAGGAATTGCTGGCGCTGGTAGAGCAGGGCGCCGGAACCGAATTTGCTTCGGCAATGGAAGAGCTGGCCATATCGCAGGCCATCGAATCCTGGATGCGCGCCGTTTTTGCCTGCAACGCCTATATTGACGCGCAAGCGCCCTGGGCGCTGCGCAAGACCGATCCCGGCCGGATGGAGGCGGTATTATCCACCTTATATGAGGCCATCGGCAATCTCGCCATCGGCATTCAACCCGTCATTCCTGCAAGTGCCGCCGAGTTGCTCGATCAGATGGGCGTTCCGCGGGACCGGCGAGACTATGATTCCATAGAAAAGGGCCAGTGGTTCAAGGAATTGACGGAAAGCGGGTTTGTCATCGCTCCGCCCAGTCCGCTTTTCCCGAGACTGGAGTTGCCGGCCACAGCCTGATCTGAAAAGAGCATTGCCATCCTGACACCCGCAAAAATCCCGTAGCGCGACGCCGAAGGGTCAGGTTTGGCAAGAACATGAAAGGCCCCTATATCCGCCCCATGCTGATCGATAGTCATTGCCATTTGAACTATAAAGGCCTGGTCGAAGAGCAGGCCGACATACTCGACCGGGCCCGAAAGGCGGGGGTGAGCATCATGCTCAACATCGCGACGCGTGAGAGTGAATGGGACGCGGTCATTGGCACTGCCGAGCGCAACAGCGATGTTTGGGCGACGGTCGGCATACATCCTCACGAGGCCGATGCCCATCCTGAGATGGATACGGTCAAGCTCGTGGCGCGGGCCCAGCATCCGCGTGTCATAGGAATTGGCGAAACGGGCCTCGATTATTATTATGATCATAGCGACCGGGAGCAGCAGAAGCGCAGCTTTCGCGCTCATATCGCGGCCGCAAGGGAGACCGGCCTTCCGCTGATCGTCCATACAAGAGATGCCGAAGCGGACACCATCGAGATCCTGGCGGACGAAATGGGGAAGGGGGCTTATACCGGCCTTATCCACTGTTTCACTGCCAGCGCGAATTTCGCGGACCAAGCCCTGGCGCTTGGGCTCTATATCAGCATTTCGGGCATTGTGACGTTCAAGAATGCCAGAGAATTGCAGGAAACCGCCGCTCGATTACCCCAGGACCGCCTGCTTGTGGAGACAGACGCGCCCTTTCTGGCGCCGGTGCCGCATCGGGGCCGCACCTGCGAACCAGCTTTTGTCGCCGATACAGCCCGGTTCCTGGCGGAATTGCGCGGCGAGGATGTGGCGGAGCTTCATGCCTATACCGGCCGGAACTTTCTGACCTTGTTCAACAAGGTCACGGTGCAAGAGGCTGCTGCGTGAAGGTCACCATTTTGGGATGCGGGACGTCCTCCGGCGTCCCAAGGATCGGAAATGAATGGGGCTCCTGCGATCCGGCAGAGCCCCGCAATCGCCGGACCCGAGCCTCGATCCTGGTTGAAACCGAAACCACCCGCCTGCTGGTGGACACCTCGCCAGACATGCGCGAGCAGCTTCTCACCGCAAATGTGACTGATCTCACCGCCGTGCTGTGGACGCATGACCATGCCGACCACTGCCATGGCATCGATGATTTAAGGCAGATTTTCCATTTTCGGGGTTCGCCGGTGCCGGGTTACGCGCGGAGGCAGACCTTGGACCATCTGCGCCGGCGCTTCCAATATGTCTTCGACGGCAGGGACGGCTATCCGGCGACGGTGAACCCCCATATATTGCCCGATGAACTGGTGATAGGGGATATCCTCATACGGTGCGTGGATCAGCCGCACGGGGACATTTATTCCACCGGTTTCCGATTTGAATATGACGGAAAATCAATTTCATACTCGACGGACTTCCATAAGTTTACGAATGACATGCACCGCCTTTTCTCCGGCACCGATATCTGGGTAGTGGACGCGTTGCGTGAACGGCCGCACCCAACCCATACGCACCTGGCGCTTACTCTTGGAGCTATTCAGAGCGTGCAGCCAGGGCAGGCTATATTGACGCATATGGATCAGAGCATGGATTATGCGCATCTGTTGCGCACTTTACCAGAAGGCGTCGTGCCCGGCTTTGACGGCATGACCGTGGAGATCAAGTGACGGGAGCGCAGTCCGCGGAACTCATCTGGCTGCTTCTTGCCATCGTGCTTGTGGGCAGCGCCTTATTGTCTCGCCGCTGGTCGCTGACCGCCGCACTTCGCATGGCGCTTTGGTGGGTGGCAATCTTCGTGATTGCGCTCGCTCTGTTCAGCTACCGCACTGAACTCGGCATGGTTGCTGATCGCGTGAAATCGGAAGTGACTGGCGAAGCGCAGCAGCGGATTGTCGGAACAGCCTTGCGGATCAACAAATCGCTCGACGGACATTTCTGGGTGGAAGCAATGGTTAACGGCCATGAAATCCGCTTCCTGATCGATAGCGGGGCCAGCATTACGGCAATGTCCGAAGGCGCCGCGCTCGACGCGGGATTGAATGTCGACCAGTCCGGCTTTCCCATGGTGCTGACTACAGCCAATGGCGCAGTGGAAGCGCGCCGTTCGAATATCGCCACACTGGAGATCGGGCCGCTCAAGGCCACGGACTTGGCCATCGTCGTGTCACCAGCATTTGGCGACGTGAACGTGCTTGGAATGAACTTCCTGTCGCAATTGAAAAGCTGGCGGGTCGAGGGTGATGAGATGATCCTTGAGCCGGCCTGAGAGGTGCCCCTCTTCCATAGCGGATATGAAATTTAACATAATATATATTATCGAACTAACCGAATGTAAGCGCCATTTAGAAATGTCACCCTCTGCAAATTAGAGATGTCACTGGTGGCATGGTGCTCCCTGGATGCAGGGAGTGCACGGATGACGGTGGTATCCATGAGCCATGGCGAGCTTACACGCTTTGATACGCTGCTGC
>NZ_DATEMB010000016.1:0-25348 GCF_035276005.1 Rhizorhapis sp. | reverse complement strand
TCCCATTGAAAATCCGGAAACGGAATGCCCGGATGGCGTTCCCGTCATCCCGACCAAACCCGGTGCGCTTGGTGAGCTTCTCAACAATGCTCCGCTGCTTGTCGAGCGGCTTTCGACGCTCACCGAGCGGCTGACGGAGTTGCTGTCCGATCGTAACCAGAAGAGCATCGCCTCTATATTGGACAATGTCGAGCGGCTGACCGGCTCGCTGGCCGACCGTTCGCCGGAAATCGCCGCGACCTTGGCCGAGGCGCGGGTCGCCATCCAGCAAGCCGGAAAGGCAGCCGAGGAATTTTCAAGGCTCGCCGCCACCAGCAACGACATATTGGACAAGCAGGGCCGGCCGCTGGTCGCCGATCTGCAGAAATCAGTGCAGGCGGCGCGCAGCAGCATGGAAAATCTTGACGCCGCCATTGCCGAGGCGCGGCCCGGCCTGCACACATTCTCCACCCGAACCATGCCCGAGGTCGACCTGCTCGTGCGCGATCTTCGCACAATGTCCCGATCGTTGAGCGTGGTTGCGGAAAAGATCGACCAGCAGGGGGCGGGATCGCTATTGGGGTCGCCCAAGCTGCCGGATTATGAGGGGAAATGAGACAGCCCATGCGCCACCTTCTTCTGCCGCTCCTGCTGGTTACGCCGCTTGCCGCCTGCGTCAATCTGGGGGGTAAACCGCCCGAAAGGCTCTTGTCGCTGACCGCAAAGGCCAGCCTTGATGGCGGCACCGTCCGCACCAGCACTACAGGCCGCAGCTTGATTGTCGGCGTACCTGAAACGCCCCGCATGCTGGATACCAATCGGATGCCGGTGCAGATGGACGATATCTCCGTCGCTTATGTGAAGGGGGGGCAATGGGTGGATCAGCCGGGCCGCCTGTTTCAGCGGCTGCTGTCGGAAGTCATTGCGGCAAAGACGGACCGGGTCATTCTGGACCCCGGCCTTTTCGGCGGCGAACCGGGGACCAGGCTGTCGGGCGAACTGCTCCGCTTCGGCGCTGACGCCCGCACTCGGCAAGCGGTGGTCACCTATGATGCAACCTTGCTTGGACTGGACGGATCCACGGTGATGAAAAAGCGGTTCAGCGCTACGCGGCCGCTCAACGGCATTGACGCTGCTGGGGTCGGCAACGCCCTTAATGAAGCCGCCAATGAAGTGGCTGACCAGGTGGCGGAGTGGGTCGGACAGTAAGCTGGGCTGAAAAATGCAATAGGTTGCCGGGTTATCCCGGCCTGCTGTGGAACCAGCGGAAGTGAAGGGGCGTTCCGGCTGGCCAGGAGCCTGTCATTCCAATGGACGATTTTCTGATCTTCCGTCCCGATGATGTCGACCTCAGCCAATCTCCCTTGCGCCGGGGTGTCGACGAACCAACTTTTGTGCTGGGAGCCTTCAATCCCGGCTTTGCACGCCTCCCCAGCGGTAATCTGATCATGATGGTGCGCGTGGCGGAAGCCTTGTCCGAACCGCTGCGTAACGAGCATATGCATTCGATCCGCTGGACGGAGGGCGGCTATATACTCGATCCCCATCCAGCGAGCGATCTTGACTTCGACGATCCGCGCCAATGCCAATTGAGAGGCAATGCGAACCGGCTGCTCACGCTGACCTCGCTGTCCTGGCTGCTTCCGGTGGAAGTGACGCCGGACGGACGCGCCATAGTTGCGGTCCATTATGACCGCGCCATTGCTCCTTCGGCGTCCTTTCAGGATTATGGAATAGAGGACGCGCGTATCAGTCTGATCGACGGAATTTACTATATGACCACCTGCGCCGTCAGTCCCGAGCGGCACTGCACGACGCTTTACACGTCGCGAAATGGCCTGGACTATGATCTGCAGGGCATCGTCCTTGATCACCAGAACAAGGACATGGTCCTGTTCGAAGGCAGGGTCGGCGGCAAGTTCATGGCGCTGACCAGGCCCTTGGGCGAGGTTTATTTCGCCTATCCTCCCGATAGCCCCTATGCGGGCGGCCCTTCGATCCACGTCGCCCAGTCGCCCGACGCGCTCCATTGGAAGCCGCTCGATGCGCCGGGCATCAGGGCGCGGAAAGGTTCCGCCTCCGCTGGCAAGGTTGGCGGCGGCAGCCAGCCCATCCTGACGGAGCAGGGCTGGCTTTTGATCTACCATGGCGTGGAGCCGCAGCAGACCGTCGGCATATATCGCAGCTTCTGGGCGCTCTTGGATGCGGACGATCCTTCACGCATATTGAGGCTGGAGGACGATGAACCGTTGCTGGAGGCGAATGCGGCGCTGACGGCGGATCTGACCGACCGGATGTATCTGCCCGCGCCAGTGGTTTTCACGACCGGCGTTGTGGACGCCGGCGATCACTATATCGTTGCAAGCGGCGAGGCGGACCTTGCATGCCGGATCACCCTGCTTCCCAAGGCGCGCTTCGCATGAGCTGGTGGGAAAGGGCGGTCATCTACCAGATCTACCCGCGTTCCTTCCAGGATTCCAATAGCGACGGCATCGGCGACCTTAAAGGCATAGAGCAGCGGCTTGATTATCTGGTGGAACTTGGCGTCGATGCCATCTGGATATCGCCCATCTTTCCATCGCCCATGGCGGACTTTGGCTATGATGTGGCGGATTATTGCGGCATCGACCCGCGCTTTGGCACGCTAGGGGATTTCGACGCACTGCTGGCCTCAGCACATCAGCGCGGATTGAAACTGTTGCTGGATTTCGTGCCCAACCATAGCTCGGACGAGCATCCCTGGTTCCTTGAAAGCCGCTCTTCCCGCGATAACCCCAGGCGGGACTGGTACATCTGGCGCGATCCGGCGCCGGGCGGCGGACCGCCCAATAACTGGATCAGCGACTTTGGCGGTCCGGCATGGGAATGGGACAAGGCGACCAGCCAATATTATTATCACGCCTTCCTGAAGGAACAGCCGGACCTCAACTGGCGCAACCCCGCGGTCGAGCGGGCGATGCTGGATGTCTTGCGCTTCTGGTTCGACCGAGGCGTGGACGGATTTCGGATCGACGTGCTCTGGCACATGGTGAAGCATGCCGATTTTCCCGATAATCCCCCAAATCCGGCGTTTACCCCAGCCATGGGCGAAATGCATCAAGTGCTGCAGCTCCATTCCACCGACCAGCCTGAAGTGCATGGCATAGCCGCAGAGATGCGGGCGGTCGCCGATAGCTATGGCGAACGCGTGCTCATCGGCGAGATCTATCTGCCCGTTGAACGGCTGATGGACTATTATGGCCGGGAACGGCCGGGCGTGCACCTGCCCTTCAACTTCCAGTTGATCGAGGCGCCATGGGAGGCCCGAAGCCTTGCGGAACTGATCGCGGGATATGAGGCGGCGCTGCCGGAGGGCGGCTGGCCCAATTGGGTGCTCGGCAATCATGACCGGCCCCGCGTGGCCGCCAGGCGCGGTGAGGCGCAGGCGCGGGTCGCGGCCATGCTGCTGCTGACGCTGCGCGGCACCCCCACCATTTATTATGGCGACGAGCTGGGGCTGTCGGACGTCCTCATTCCGGCCGATGAGGTGCAGGATCCGCGCGAATTGCGAGAGCCGGGCCTGGGACTTGGCCGCGATCCGGTAAGAACCCCAATGCCCTGGAGCGATGCGCCCTTTGCCGGGTTCAGCAAAGCCGTTCCCTGGTTGCCGCTCAACTTGGATTGGCGGGAGCGCAATGTGGAACGCCAGCGGCGTCAGCCGTCATCCATGTTGCGATTTTATCAGCAACTCATCTCCCTGCGCCACGAGAAGAAGGCGCTTTGCATCGGGGCTTTCCTGCCGGTCGAGGCCGAGGGCAATGTTCTCGCCTATGAAAGGCGGTATGGGCAGGAACGGCTGCTGATCCTGCTCAATCTCGGCTCGGGTCAAGAGCGGTTCGTACTGCCCGAATGGGCAGCAGAGGCGCGGCCGCTTCTCTCCACGCTGAAGGGGGTGCCCCGAAGGACTGGGCGGGCACTTACCCTGCGTGGGGACGAAGGCGTGATCCTGGCGGCTGAAGGGCAGCGCCAATGAGAGTCGCCATGCTTGCTCCCATCGCCTGGCGGACGCCCCCCCGGCACTATGGGCCATGGGAGCTGGTCACCAGCCTGCTCACCGAAGCGCTGATTGCACGCGGCGTGGACATCACGCTTTTTGCGACGCAGGACAGCTTCACCAGCGGCGCATTGGCGGGCGTGTGTCCGCGGCCCTATTCCGAGGACCCCAGCATCGATGCGAAGGTGTGGGAGATACTTCACATCGCTCACCTTTTCGAGCGCGCGGGCGAGTTCGACCTTATCCATAATCAGGCGGACTTCGTGCCGCTTGCCTTTTCGCGCTTGGCCGACACCCCCATGCTGACCACCATTCATGGTTTTTCGTCGGAGCGCATCCTGCCTGTTTTCCAGACCTATCGGGACCGGGTGCATTATGTCGCGATCAGCGAGGCGGACCGGCACCCTTCGCTGCCCTATGCCGCCACCATATATCACGGCATCCGGCTGGAGGATTTCCCTTTCGATCCCGAGGGGAGCGAAGACCTGCTCTTCTTCGGCCGCATCCATCCCGACAAGGGCGCTGCCGAGGCGATCGCCGCGGCAAAGGCGGCGCGGCGGCGGCTGCACATGGCAGGCATCGTTCAGGACCATGCCTATCACCAGCACGCGGTCGCGCCCTCGATCGACGGCGACCAAGTGATCCATCATGGACCGGTCGGAGGCGCTGACCGCGCCCGGACGCTTGGATCTGCCCGCGCGCTGCTGCACCTCATCAATTTCGAAGAGCCCTTTGGTCTGTCGGTGATCGAAGCCATGGCTTGCGGCACACCGGTCATTGCGTT
Source organism: Rhizorhapis sp. (assembly GCF_035276005.1). Taxonomy (NCBI): domain Bacteria; kingdom Pseudomonadati; phylum Pseudomonadota; class Alphaproteobacteria; order Sphingomonadales; family Sphingomonadaceae; genus Rhizorhapis; species Rhizorhapis sp. The sequence goes on along the minus strand of NZ_DATEMB010000016.1, from coordinate 20,552 downwards.
CAATCGCGGGTCCATGCCGGAGCTCATCGAGCATGGCGTAACCGGCTTCCTTGTGAATAGCGTTGAGGAGGCAGTGGCTGCGATCGACCGCGCCGGGGAAATCGACCGGGCCGCCTGCCGCGCGCATGTCGAGCGGCATTTCACGGTGGACATCATGGCGGACCGCTATCTGGCGCTGTACCGTTCCATTCTTTCCGGCCGGGGCATTGGCGAAGCGGCCGACTCTGATTATCTTTGAGGTCCAGTTTATATGGATCCGTTCGTCCCGGGCGAAGTCGAGGGACGCTGGCTTGGGCAGCGACCTGTCCCGGCTTCGCTCGACACGAACGGAGGTCAGTCAACAGGTAGAGTCGGAGCCATGCTCGGCATCCGTACAGGCATAGAGAAGCAGGTCCATCATCTGGTGGGCTTTGGTTCGGGCGAAATCGACCTTGACCGCCCGCCCGGCGATCCGGGCCTTTTCGGCCCTGCTTCGGCCGCATGGAAAGTGCATGGCGACTTTGCCACGATGATGATCGGCGGCCTTTCCGCCCTGCTCATGCAGATGCTGCATCCGGGCGTTCTGGCGGGTGTGTGGGACCACTCGAATTTCCGGGAGGACATTCTGGGGCGGCTGCGGCGGACGGCGCAGTTCATTGCCGGCACGACCTATGGATCGACGGGTCAGGCACTCGCCCTCGTCGAAAGGGTGAATGCCATTCATGACCGCATTCACGGCTTCATGCCGGACGGACAGCCCTATTCAGCGCACGACCCGGAGTTGCTGGCCTGGGTTCATGTGACGGCAGCCACCAGTTTCCTGAAGTCCTATGTGCGTTACCGGGCACCCTGGTTCCCGGCTTCAGCGCAGGATCGCTATTTCGCCGAGATGACAGAGATTGCAAGACGCTTGGGCGCTTCGCCCATTCCGCAATCCCTGGCTGAGGCTGTCGCGCTGATGGAAGACATGCGGCCGAGCCTCGCGGTCGATGGGCGGACGCGGGAAGTCGCCCGGGCGCTTCTCCTTCCGCGCTCGGCCCATCCGGGACCGTTGCTGTTCCAATCCGTCACCAACAGCGCCGCTATCGACCTGCTGCCGGAATGGGCGGCGCGGATGCATGGCCTGCCAATGCCGCGAGCCGCGCGGCCAGTGGTAAGAGGCGGCGCCCAAGGCGTTGCAATGGCGCTTCGCTGGGTCTTGCGCGACGGATCGGCCCGCCGCGCCCGGCAGCGGGTCAGGCGGGAAGGAAATGCAAATCCCGTTTGAGCGCCTTGACTCCTGCCGCGCGCAATGCCAACGGGAGCCTCCCCGGATTCATCCGGCGGGCGCGTAGCTCAGTGGTAGAGCACACCCTTCACACGGGTGGGGTCGCAGGTTCAATCCCTGCCGCGCCCACCATCTTTTCAAGCACTTAGCTGGAAAGATGGTCCCACCATTCCACGCCGGGGTATTCTAGGGGTAGCGATTCATCCGCTACCCCTCGAGATTTTACGACACAGGAGCGGCCGCCGCAGCGGCACCATTCGAGGCAGGCGGGCTCGATGCGGGCCGCCGCGCACCGATGAGCTCGAGGGCGTCGGTAGCCACCACCCTCACTTCTTCGGGGCCGAGTGTCCGGGTGCTTCCCGTGTTGGCATTCTCGCCGTGGTGATCGTCACACGTCGCATTGTTGCAGCGGTCGAGCTGCGTGAGGTCCCGATGGCAGGGGTGCGACGATCCCTCGCTCGCAATCGCCTTGACGATGGAGCCGAGGTTTTGATCGGGGGTGAAGTACGCCCGGTATCGCCTGTAGTGCGTCTCGAGGACCCGGCGCACCGTGAGGACAACCTTCGCGTGGTCGCCCTCGTTCCGATCAACGTAGGCGGTCAGCTCGTCAATCATCTCGATGTGCCGAGCCCGACAAAGGAGGTCCAAGTCCACCACCGAAGCCTCCGACCATTGGCCCCCGGTGGCGAAGTCGATCTTGAAGGCCGCGCATGGGGTGCCCACGCAACGAGCCTCGATGTCGAGGAGCAAGTGCTCGTCGTGGGACAGCACGATCATTTGGCGGCAGCGGCCGCACAGCTCCTTGATGACCTCGACCGTCATGTACCGGCGATGGCTGTCGTGGCTGCTTAGCGGGTCATCGACCACCACTGTCTTCCCGGCGAGGCCCGTGTCGCTGTCGAGCATGGCGAGGAAGAAGGCGAAGGCGAGCGTGGTCTTGTCCCCGGCCGAAAGCGTGTTGCGAAAGGAGGGAATGGCGTCCGCCTGCCGCCCCCGTCCGCGCGCGACGGTTTCGCCCTTGATGAGCAGCCCGTAGTCCACTTGGCCCGAGTTACCCTGCATACTGTTGGTGATCTTTGAGATGGTGAAGCTCGCGCCGAAGCGGCCGAGGTAGTGATTCACGCGGCTGTGGTACTGCGCGGCCGAGGCCTCGTTCACGTCCTTGAGCTTCTTCTGGATGTAGGTCCGGGTCTTGCGCGCCCGCGCGTCCCGCTTCTTCGCGCGGAAGTAGGCATCGACCCGCTTCTGGACCCCCACGTCATGCCGGGCGATGCGCTTCTTCACGTTGTCGCGGGTCGCCTGTGCGACCGCCAAGTTGGTCGGTGCGGCGGTCGAGACCTTAGCGGTAGCCGCGTTGATGGCGACAACGGCCTCATTGTAGGCATTGATAAGGTCGGTCGCGGCCGTGAGCTTGGCGGCGATCTCGGAGAGCTCCGCCTCAGCCTCGAGCTTGTCCAGCGGTGACGCGCGCTTCTTGTCGCATAGCGCCTTGGCCGCCTTGTGGGCGTCCGCGATCACGGGGCCGAGCTCGGCCATCTCGGGGAGTGGCTTATCCAGCCGGACGTATTCGCCCCATTTGCGGGCCGCCTCGGCATTCGTCTCGACCTTGGCCGTCAGGCCGGTGCGGGTGTCCTCGCCCAACGCAGTCTCGACCTCGCCCCCGAGCTCGCGGACCGTCCCTAGGTGGGCCTTGTAGGTGTCCCCGAAGATTTGCCCGTACAGCGTGACCATACCCGCCTGATCCACATCCTCGCGCCCACAGAAGGGGCAGGAGTCATCGTGGATGTGCTCCAAGCCGTAGCCGATCCACTCCTCGGCCTTCTTGTCGAGGTGGAAGCGGGTGAAGTGCTCGAGCAAGCGGTCCCGAGCCGAGGTATCAATGTCAGCGATGGTGCTGGCGAGGACGGCGGCCATCCCGGCCGGGAGAGCGGGGACGGGAAGCTCCTCGAGCTGCTTGAGGGCGGCGATCTTGTCCGCCTGCTGGACCGCCTTCACGGCGCGCTCGGCATCCTCGAGACGCTTGTCGTAGTCGGGGTTGGGCGCCAGCGCGAAGAACTCGTCCAGCCCCATGTCGGCGGGTTTGTCCTCGGCAAGGGCTGTCTCGGCCGCCTTCAATTCCGCAGCCGTCTTGCGGTTGATCTCGTTGAAGCGCTCGAGGTGGGTTGCCAGCCGAACCCCGTCCTTGCCGATGATGACGGAGAAGAGCCCGCGATCATGGGCGAGCTCGGTCAGCTCCCCCGCATAGATGTTGTCGGCAATGAACGTGGTGTCGAACACCTCAATTGGTGCGCTCTTCGACTTCCACTTGCCGTTGTCGAAGCGGATGTTCCCGGCGTCAGCGATGAGGGTAATGTCCGGTGCGGCCCCGCCGTTGCCCAAGGACTGACGAGCGAGGACGGTGTTCGAGCAACCGTCCCGCGCCGCTCGCAGGACGGACGTGAGGGTCGATTTGCCCCTCCCATTGCCCGCGTAGAACAGCGTGAGCTGGGCGAGCTTCGGAGAACCGGGAGTATCGAACGCGCGCAACACCCCCACGTTGCGAATGACGAACTTGCTGAACATGAATGAATAGCTGACTCCAAATCGCAATGGAGTCAAAGCTGTTCGCAGTTTTGTTCAGTATCGGTGCAATCAAACCGCGTAGGGGCTCACCTCCCCGGCGCGGTTGGTACAGGGCAGGCAGAGCCGATGGTGGGCGCCCTCGCTCTCGAAGGGCCTGCGGCATCGCAGGCAGGGCCGGGTCACGGTCTCCGGCTTCTCCCCGTCTGCGTTGCGCCGGAGCCGGTAGGTCTTGCCCGCATTCGACACTGCTAGGCGACCAGCGACCGCATCATGCCGAGGGCGCGCAACTGTCCACGGGACAGGCCCTCGAGCGCGACGAGCTCGGCCGTGTCGGGGGAGCGGATAACGTCCACCCAGACCTCTCCCTTGGCACCGGGCTGGCACAACAGCCCAAAGAAGGCACCGAGCTCGGCCGCCGGGACCTCGAACAGCCGCGCGATCTTGCGGACGATGGCGACCGTGGGCCAGCGGCTCGGCTCATTCAGCCGGGCGTCGATCAGCGCGGCCAGGTGGGCATCGCGGGTGCGGTCATCGAACAGTGCGAGATAGCCGTTGCGGAAGCTCTCCGGGCTCAGGTCCATTGGTCGCTCGTCTCATAGACAGCATCGGTGCGGACCTTGCGGAAGGCGACCTCGGCCGAGCGCTCGGCACAGGCGAGCTCGATCAGCACCGGGTCGGTGCCGGAGTGGTCGAGGAGGGCCTTCCCCGGCGTGATGCCCTTCTCCACGGCGATCTCCCCGGCGCGGGCCATAATGGCGTCGCTGTACTCGGCCGCCTTATACAGCGGCTCCGCCGTCCCGGCCGCCACCTCGGAGGCGTTCTTGCGCAGTGCCGCGCCCGCGCTCTTCAAGAGCACGGCAACCGCACCCTTCTGTGCCGGGCGGTCCACGGTCGAGACCTCGGTGACGGTCATGTCGCGGACGATCATCTTCTTGGTGGCGGTGGTCATGTCACTGGTTCCTTCGGCTGGGGTTGCGGCTCGGAGGAGAGGTCATTCTCGACCTGCCGGGCTATGAGGTTGGCGATGGTCTGGGCCTTCGCCCGGGACTGACGCGGCTGATTCAGGTGGCGGAGGAGGTCCGGCGCCCCGAGCTCGAGGTCCTGCAACAGCGTGCCGCGAAACTGGTGTGTCAGCCGCGAGCCGGAGTAGGCCTCGCTGCCGTGGCGCTGGCGATACTCAGCGAGGAATGCGCGGTCGGCATCGAACAGGGCGTTCATGGCCTCCCCGGCGGCCGCGATGGCCTTCGAGAAGCGCTCGGCCGCTGCCACCTTTTCGGCTGCGATCTCGCGCAGGCGGTCCGGCTCCGGGCTCGCTGCGTCAGGCGACTTTCCGAATATTCCCATGTTGGTCTCCTTCTTGTCCGATGGTGGTGGTGTTGCCCAAGGACGCGCGCAGCGATGCGATCACGTCGCGCGCCTCGTCCGGCTCGAAGCCCGCGTGCTCGAGGTCAGCGCGGCGCATTCGCCAGAAGTGTTCATCGAAGAGCGGGCGCTCGGCCTCATCGCGGGCGCGCGCCAGCACCCAGCGGTCATAGACCGTCACCGGCTCGCGCTCGCCGCGTATCAGGCGGTCCTCATCCCACAGGACGGCGAGCTCGGGGACAGGCGGGGCCTTCTCGCCCATCTCCATCATCAGGGAGATGCGAAGCGCCCGGCGGCCGTCCGGCCCCATCATCTGGCAACCCACCATGAAGGCGAGGAGGTCGAGCGCGCTATCCCGGTTCATGGTCGATCACCCGGACCGGCGGTGGCAGCGAGCGCAGACCCTCAGCCATCTGCAAGGCGACTTTCGCCACGGCATCGCCCAAGACACCGGCATCGAGATTGTGCGTCACGCGGCCGTTGACCGACACGCTCGAGATTTCACGGTATGCGGGCAGCAGGGCCTTGGCGCGGAGCTCTAGCAGGCGGTCGCTGTACTTGGTGACGTACCCGACAACCTGCTCACGATAACGGCCGCCGTAGATGGGCTCCAAGTACCCCTCCTGCGCTCGGCGGAAGAGCTCGTGCTCAACGTCCGCCTTCGCGGCCTCCATCGCTTCGTCCCACTGCCGGGCAAACTCGGGGTCACGCTCGCGCTCGTCCTTGAAGGTCTGCAAGGCACCGTACCGGCTGCTGGCGCGGGGACTGGCGGCGCGGGCGGCCCGGGCGAGGATGCCGTGACGCTCCAATTCCTTGAGGAAGGCCCTCTTGCGGCGGTCGGTCAGCTTCATGCCCGGAGAGTAGCTGGCGAGGCCAACGGAGCGAACGGCGGGGCATTGATCGCAGGGGCCGCGCTACCCCTCGCCGCTACCCCCTGTGCAGGGGCGCGGTGGCGGACATGGAAACGATGGAACGGTGGCGGGCGGCCCGGTCCCTCGGGAGGGTCAGCTCCGTCTGGCAGCTTGCGCCGAACCGATCACCAAGTATGAGTCGGCTCAACATTGAATGAGGGTTGTCATGGAATTGACGAAGAAAGAGCGGCTGTCGTTCATTTATCAGCTACGCATCCTCGAGGCCCTGTATCCTGACGAGGCTGATTATTACGCAAAGAACAGGACCGCACTCGAGGAAGGCTACACATACCATTACGATTGGATGGTTGAGCATCTCTATGACGAGTTGAGCGAGGAACAGTGCCGTGAGGTGATCGACATCCTCGATATGTACAGCGAAATCGCTTGGGGCCTCGAAAAGCTAGACGAAGGCGACGAGCTCAAGAAGCACCATCTAGCGCGCTTCCCCGGCTTCGATGGAAACAACGAGACGCACCTCATGGCATACGTGCGCTATTTCGTTGTCGATCTCGACCGCTTCTCCATTCTAAAGCACGACGAGTACCCCTACTTCAACAGCCACTGCCCGATGCTCGAGACCTACCGGAAGATGCTCGAGCGGTGGCGCGCCTTCGGAAATAGGCACCAGCTAGGTCGCGAACAGATCGCCACGCTTCTCGGGGCCTGACTGTGGACAGTGATACCGTCACATGGATCGGCACGGCGTTTTCAATCATAGGCGCCGGCATTGCGATACAGCAGGCATATGTTGCCGGAAGCGCAGCAAAGCGGGCCGAAAAGGCACGCAAGGCCATCATGGGCAAATACGAGCATGGCGAACTAGGTGTACTCGACGGCGTACTGTCTGCCGCCTTCAAAGCGATGGAGAAGTATGGCCCGGGCTGTCGCGCTTCTTCGCTACGGGGCACCTCCCCCGATAGCGATGCGATTGCCGTCCGAGCTTTTACAGCGGCACTCGACCGTCATACCGAGATGCTGACAAAGACCTTCGGCGGCCCCTGCGCGGATGTACGGGACCGCATCAACGGCCTGCTTGATGAATTTGGCGCCGCAGCGACGGCTGACGAGCGCCTGCCCAAAGGTAAGGCGATCTACTTGGAGATCACCACCTTCAGCGGCAACATGAAGAAGGCGATGGACGCAAGAACCTTCGACCCGAACACAGCAGGATAGCCCCGTTGAGATCGCCCAGACAGGACATGATGAAGGCTGACCGCTACCCCTCGCCGCTACCCTCGGCCGGACTGGCATCGCTGCACCTTGGAAACGATGGCGCAGCGCCCGGCGGCCTTGTCCTCGGATAGGGTCAGCTCCGGCCCCTGCCGGGCGATGGTGCGCCAGCGATCTCGCGCCCGCGCGCGTTAGGGCAGACGGTGACAACGGCGGGCGGCGGAAGCCCAAACACGTAAGGGCTCCGCATATCTCACCGGAAGCGACTATCCGACTGCAAATCCGACTGTGCTAAAGCCCTCTCTTTATTGTTCTTTCTTCAGACACAGTCGGATAGTCGGAATAGTCGGCAGTTTCGACCGGAGAGCGGCTCAGGGGATTACGTCCCTGTTTGGGCTTCCCGGGTCTCCGAACCGGAATTGTCCGACTGTTGCGACTATCCGACTGCGTTGGGCCTAAAGTCATGAATTCGCAGGTATTCCGCACAGTCGGATCGAAACTGCTATCCGACTGACCGGCCCGAAGCGACTACTTGTCCGGCTTGACCCACTCCGCCCGGCTGTCGAAATCCCAGCCGTCACCGTATCGCTTGATCCACGCGGCCCGCGCCTCGGCTAGGTCGGGGAATATCCACCCCCGGGCGGTTGTTCTGCCTGGCTGGATCAGGCCGGGCCGAAAGCCCTGTTTCCGCAGGAAGCGGCCGAGGGCGGGATCACTCGCCTTCAGACTTGGCGCCGCCAATCGCATGAGATCGAACAGTCCCGGTCGATCATATGTTCCAATAGAGCGGCGGAACCCGCTCTGTTCTCGAGGTGCATCGTCGCTGCCGTCAACTTTCACCTGCCACGGCTCGACCAGTCCCGGAATGACCCCGCTTTTCAGAACGTCAAGCCACCACTCTTCCTGCGGCAAAAGGCTCTGTTCCTTCTGGTCACGGAGGGCATCGGTTTGCGGGATTTCCCGCACCTCGTAATCGGACAGGTCCAGCGTCAACAGGAAGTGCAACAGCGCCTCCCGGCCGCCCTCGTCCATTGCTTTATGTAAGGCGCGAAAATAGACTTTGTCCTGCTTCTTGCCGTCGCCAACGTCGAGAATGAAGTATCGCCGTTCGTCCGCACCGGCTGGCACCACCCATTCATCGTTCGATGCCATTATCAGGTGAACGTAATTCGGCGCGACCTCGGCATCTATGCCCTTGCCCTCAACGATCAAGGTGTCCTCGGTCACGAGGGTCTTGAGGGTGCTTTCGTGCTGCTTGTCGCCCGCATAGAAGGCCTCGTCAGCGAACAGGACGACGCAATCGCGCAAGTGCGCGTTGAACTGGCCCACCAGATGCTTCGCGCTGCTGATGTGAAGGAAATGGCGGCCCCAGAGCGATCCGAATATCTGCGCGACGGTGCCCTTGCCGGTTCCGCGCCCGCCGCGAAGCACCACGGCCACGTGGCCCTGTTCACCGGGGTTCTGCACGGCGCGAGCCATCCAGCGAACGAGGTACTGGTAATGGTCCTCGTCCCCCTGACAGACGTTATCACGCAGATGCTCGAGGAATAGCCGGTGGGCGTCACCCGGCAAGGCATCGCAGGCGAAACCCTGCCACAGGTTGTAAGCCTCGGGCACCTCTCGACCCGGCGCGAACACCAAAGTCTCGAACTGGCGACGCATAGGGTGTTCCAGCCACCACTTGCCCGCTGGAGCGTACACCGGCGCGCCTTCCTTGGTCTGGCCGATCTGCACCTTGATATTCATGTAGCGGTTGCGGAAGTCCTCAAACGACTGCTTGGAAATGCGGGTGCGGGGCCGGGCAAGGTTCCGGTCGAGCACCTCTCCAACCACCCGGCACTTGCCGCCGATGTCCGAGATAACTGCGTGACGCTCGTTGAGCTTCCGCAGCATCGGTTCGCATACCTCTTCGCGTGCGCGTTCGATCTGGCGGGCCGCGTATGCCATCGACCTCTTCTGAGCGAGGGTGTGGGCCGAGATGCCAAAGTCGGGGTCGGTTATTACCGCCGCGATGGTGTCGTCATCGCATCCGGCGCGCACGAGCTCGCAACAGACAGCGAAGGTCACCTCTGAGCGGCTCGAATACCGCAACTGGTCATCGGGATCATCGCCCTGCACGATCAGCATTCGCGTCCGCTGGGACACTTTCTCGGGCAGCTCATCGAGGTCCTTCAACCGGCGCAAGTTGCCGCTGATCTTGACGGTCGGTGCGACCAGCCCGCCGTCATCATTCTGGATGCGCGGGGCGGCCGTGAACTCATGGAGCGTGTACACCCGATCATCGTGCCGCTCGAGCACGCTTGCCAGCCGAGGGACCCGGCCATTCTTGCGCTTCTTCTCGCTGGGCCGGTTGATCGTCCCCGGAAGGCGCATGATGCGATCGCAATTGTGGCAACTGTCCCCGCCCAACAAAATCTCGAGCTGTTGGTTGTAGGCCTCCGCCTCTTCGGCCGCCGGGATGTTGCCGCCGATGTACTGGCCCGGTTCCTCCAGTCGCCACAGGCCTTGCAGGCCTCCGCCGCTGTCGATGACGAGCGAGGGCGGCGGCGTGAATGCCTGTAACGCTGCCAAGATGCGCTGTCGCTCCTGCTCAAACCATTCCCCGGGCTCAGTCTCGTCCCCGTCCGGCTTCTTCCCCGGGTCAATGTCGACGTGGAGCCACGAAAGGTTCTCGACATCCTCCTTCTTCGCCTTCGAGGTCAGCTTTGTTCGCGCCGGGTTGACCATAAAGTAGAGGTTCATCCCGTCAGCGGTCTGCTGCTCGAGCCAGCGCCGCGCCTTGTCCTCGGTGTCCGGGCCGAATGTCGCGGTGCGCGTGGGCCCACGGTCCGGCGGGATGGCGGTTAGGGTCCAATGTCCGTCAGGCCGCAACCATTTCAGGTGGGCAATGGCATCTTCGAGGCATGGCTCGAGGGCGGTGGTGTTGTCCGCAACGCTCGGCTCTTCGCCCCCGGAGCCGGAATCAGTATTATGGCTCACGGATGAGCTCTCCTCTCGTCCGCCGATGGAACCTCCGGCCGTCCGTCTCACTCCTTCGAGGCGGGCGGCCTTTCCTTTCGGCATAGGAAATGCCGATCAGGCGGCGAGCTTCGCTTCCAGCCACGCGACCACCTCTGACCGAAGCCAAACAACGCGATTGCTGCCGATGCGCCGCTGCTTGGGAAACTCGCCCTTCTTGGCCATCGCGTAGATGGTCGATTGCGAGAGGGTGGTCAGCTCGATCACACCCCGCAAGTCGAGGACGAGCTGATTGTCAGTACTCATGTTCCGATCTCCTCGCTTCGGTTACGAAAGGAAGCGAGGAGCTATTAATTACGCTATTTGAGCCGGGTCGAGCGAATGTTCGTGTCCTATCCCCGCTATGGGTCGGAAATGATTCAGTTATCCCCGCTACTACCCGTGATGCGCTGCGTTACTTGCCAGCCCACAGCTTACCCCATGCCTCAAGCGCGGCGCGTTTCTCATCGAGGTACGAATAGCGGTTGTAGGTCCCGGCGACACCGGCGACCACGTGGCCGAGGACCCGCTCAATGTGTTCCTGGGCCACGCCGAGGCGGGCCATGTGCGTGGCGACAGAGCGGCGAATGTCGTGCAGGGTCCAAGGCTGCATCGGCTCGAGCTCGACCTTCTTCGCATTCTTGGCGATCTTCGCATCCAAGGCCGCCTTCGCCTTCGAGAAGCCGCTGAACGGCCGCTCTCCCCCCGTGGTCGTGAACATGAAGTCGCCACCGTTCCACTTGGGCAGGGCCTCGACCAACGCCCACCCCGGAGCGGATAGCGGGACCACGTGCGGGCGCTTGGTCTTGTAGCTGGCGGCCGGTATCTCGACCGCGCGCTGTTCCTTGTGGATCCATCCGCGCTCGAGCCCGGCGATCTCGGAACGGCGCTGGCCGGTCAGGATCAGCAGTCGGACCATGTCACCGAAGGGGAAGGCGGCGTCCTTCGCAGCGGCCCATATCTGGCCCAGCTCCTCGATTGTCAGGACCCGCTCACGTGAGACGTAGCCCAGCTCGGGCCGCTGCATCCCGGCGAGCGGGTTGGCGGCAATCAGCCCCCGGTCCGCTGCCCAGTTGAACATCCGGGTCAGGTGCTTGCGGACCTCCCGGGCGATGGAAGCGCCGCTCTCCTCGATCACCTCGTCCAGCATCTCGTGCGCCTCGGCCCGGGTGATGGTTTCGATCAGGCGCCCGCGCCATTTCGGCGCGACGTGGTCAGCGAGGAGGCGCTCGGCCGGGCAACGGCCGATCTTGCGGGGCTTTGCTGTCTCCACCGGCGCGGCATCCGCCCCGGCTCCGGCCTCTGCCTGCTTCTTGGCGAGCTCCTCCTGCGCTTTCGCCCATCGGCCATCCTTGGTGTTGGGCTTGGCGTACAACTCAACGAAGCGGTCCAGCACGGCCTCGAAGGTGCGCGTCTGGCGCTGCTCGACCTCCTCCGCCTTCACGGCCGCCGGGTCGATGCCATCGCCTGCCTGTTCGAGTACCTCCCGGGCCTTCGTCCGGGCTTCGGCCAGCGACACCTTGGGGTAGGCCCCGAGGCTCAGCCGCTTCATCTCCCCCCGCTTTCCGTCCGGCTGCACGACACGATAGAGCATTGACCAGCTCTTTTTGCCGCTCTTGCCCACGCGGATGCGAAGCTCGCGCACAATGTCGTCCGCGATCTCCGAGCGGGTGCCTGCCTTCACCGCCAGCGCCTCGAGCCGCTTCTCGGTCAGCCGCTCCCGCGCCCGCTTCTCTTTCACCTTGGGCGCTTCTGCCACCGTAGCCATTCCACCGAACTCCTTTCAGGGGTAGCGCTAGGGGTAGCGCGGGTCCCGGTTTGGGCAGGAACACATCGGAACCGCCCGGAGCCAATTTAGCTGTAAAGCCTCAGAAACGCTAGTGTTTATAGGAACGCCTCGAAACCCACGGGAAGGGGTATCTTGTCCTTCACACGGGTGGGGTCGCAAGTTCAATCCTTGCCGCGCCCACCATTCCCGGCGCTATTTATACATATCTGCCCGCAGGTTGATGCCGTGCTCGATCCAGGCTTTGAGCGCACAGAGCATCTGCGCCCAGCCCTGGCAATTGCCATAGCTCGCCTGTAGCGCGGCCTGATTTTCGCGCCAGCCCTCCTCCATGATCTCGACCAGCGTACGATTGCCGTCAATCGGAGTGAAGTTCATGGTCACGCGCGTCTTATAGTCGGCGGGCGTCATTTCGCCGCCCTCCACATTGGGTGCCTCCCCTTCGCTGGCGGCCCATCGCAGGACGATTTTCCTGTCTGGCACAACCTCCTCCACCTCCACCGGAAAGGCGCCGGGATAATCGTGGAAATCCCATGTTACCGTCTCCCCGGCCTCCAGCCGCCCAACTGCTCCGCCAGTCGTGAAATAGGCGGAAAGCTTGTCCGGATCGGCAACGGCTTCAAATACCTCATGCGCGGGCCGGGAAATGCGGGCGGCCACTCTGAACTTGAGTTCCATCACCATTCTCCCTTGAGTCCTGCCCATTTTAGGGCCGATGCAGGCCAGATGGAAACCCGTTCCGCCCCATTCGCCCTAAAGATGCGGCGCGACGTTCGCGAAGGTGGAGGCCAGTTGCTCGTAGAGCAGGCTACCGGCTATCACCGCGGCGGTAAGGCTGCAGAGCAGGATGACGCCGAATTCCATGGCGGCAGAGATGCGGCGGCTGCGCTCGACGCGGGCGGCGATTTCCGCTGCCGTCAGCGGGTTGCGCCTTGGAACCGCAGGACGAACGGCATCCGGCAGTTTGGGGGTTGTCCATCCCGTATTCATGCCGGCGATGGCGTCGACATTCATCGGCTCCCTCGTCTGCACGCCAAATTTCCGGTCCTTCGACCAGATGACGCGTGCCACGATGGTATGGCGTGGGAGGAAGATTTCGACATAAGTGCCCCGCGGCGGGGGCGAGGCCGCCTGCAACAGCATTCCGCGAGACGAAATATTGCGGACGCAAATGTCCGCGGGGCGGCCTCCGGTCCTCATCTGGGCTTTCAGGAAGACCTGCCGGCGCGGCTCCCGTTCCTTCAGCCCGTTTTGGGGGGTGGCCAGAAAAGTCATGCGGCGTCCGATGTAGATCCCGAAAAATGCAAACATCCTCGGGCTCCGCGAAATACGAGGCCGGAATAATTTCGCGTGCGGAAGAATGAAGACGCCATAATGACTGCCTCAGTTGACTCGGCCAGCTTAGATTTTGGCCATCTTCGTGACAAAAGAGCAATCGGTTTCATTTATCTAGTGGGAGATATACCTAGAGCATCGTGCGCAAAAGTGGGAACCGGTTTTGCGCGAAAAACGATGCGACAACAAAGAATTAGAGCGCACGCCCGCGTCAGATTAAACGCAGCGCGCTCTAATTGACTGATGCAGGGTTAAGATGAGACCGGCCTCTTCTCTTTCCAGTCCATGCTCCAGCGTTCGGCACGCGGGCCGCGCTTTTCCATAATAGGGTCTTGCGCTCGGCCGTTTATCGGCCGATCCTTCGACTCTCGATTACGCAGCTCTGGCCTTCTGGACTGGGAGAGCAATGATGGTCGGCACAAGCAATAATGGAAATGGGAAGAGGGTAAGGGCTGTTGCTCTTGTCGGGCCAGCAGGCGCCGGCAAGACGAGCCTGGCTGAGGCGCTGCTATCTGCCGCGGGCGCGATCGACCGGCAAGGATCCGTCGACGCAGGCAGCACGGTCGGCGATGGAAGCGCGGAAGCGCGGGCGCGCGGCGGGTCTACGGAGCTTAACCTGATGCGCTTCGAATGGCTGGAGGATTCCTTTCTGCTCGTGGATTCCCCCGGTTCGGCGGGTTTTGCCGCTGATGGGGGGCTGGCGGTCAAGGCTTCCGATCTGGCGCTGGTGGTGATCGACCCCGATCCCCAGCGCGCGCCGTTGGTGGAGCCGATATTGCGCCAGCTTGAAGCGGCCGCCATTCCCCATGCCCTGTTCGTCAACAAGATCGATCAGGCGCACGGGAATATCGAAGACTTGCTGACCGCGCTCAAGCCGATGAGTGCGGCTGCGCTGGTGGCGCGGCAGATCCCCATTCAGGAGGGGGAGCAGATTACCGGCTTTGTCGATCTCGCGCTTGAGCGGGCCTATCATTACCGGCCGGGCAAGCCGTCCGAGCAGTTTCCGCTCGATGAGGATCTGCGGGAACAGGAAGAGGCAGCTCGCTTCCTGATGCTGGAAAAGCTCGCCGACCATGACGACACGCTGCTCGAACAGCTTCTGTCGGATGAGGTGCCAAGTCTGGAACTGGTGTTCGGGGATTTGGCGCGGGAGACTCGCAGCGGCTTGGCGGTACCGGTCCTGTTCGGGTCGGCGCTGAACGGCTATGGGGTCCGCCGGCTTTTGAAGATGCTGCGGCATGACGTGCCTGCGCCCGCCGAAACCGCCGAGCGGCTCGGCATCGACAATGCCAATGGCCTGGTGCTCAAGATTTCGCATGGCAATGCTATCGGCCGCCTGGCGCTGACGCGTATTTTCAACCGCCCTTTGACCGAGGGAGCAGAAGTCGCCGGTCCAGATGGACAGCCGGTGCGGGCAGGGGCACTTTTTGCCCTGCAAGGGTCGGCGACCAACAAGATTGGCCGCGCCGAGCCGGGCGACATCGTTGGGATCGCGAAGACAGAATCGGTGCGTGCGGGCGACCTGCTGGGAGCGAAGGGGCGCATCGCCGTGGAGCGCCCGGTGACGAACTGCGCGCTCGCCGTCGCCGTGGAGAACCACAAGGATGAGGTGCGGCTGTCGACGGCGCTCAACCGTCTTGCCGAAGAGGACCCGGGACTGCGCTGGGGACAGAATGGCGGCAATGAGACGCTTTTGCACGGCATCAATGACGAGCATCTGGCCGTTGCGCTTGAACGGCTGAAACGGCGTTATGGGGTCGGTGTGACGGTGCACAGGCCCGGCACTTCCTACAAGGAATCGGTACGCAAGCCAGTCACCCAGCGGGGCCGTCACAAGAAGCAGTCGGGCGGGCATGGCCAGTTTGCGGACGTGACCGTCGAGTTGCGGCCGCTCGAGCGCGGCGAGGGTTTTCGCTTCGACGAGCGGATCACCGGCGGCGCGGTTCCCAAGCAATGGATTCCCGCAGTGGAACAGGGCGCCCGCGACGCACTGGCAAAGGGACCGCTTGGCTTTCCCGTCGTCGATGTCGCCGTGACCCTTACGGACGGACAGTTCCACAGCGTCGACAGTTCCGAACTTGCCTTTCGGACGGCGGGCCGGATCGCCGTCTCTGACGCGCTTGCCGCTGCCGTGCCTTATCTGCTGGAGCCGGTATGCCATGTGACCGTTCAGACGCCCGGTTTCGCCACATCGCGAATCGGTTCAGCGGTGGCCAGCCGGCGAGGGCAGATGCTGGGGATCAGCCCGCTTGAAGGCTGGTCCCGGTGGGACGTGATAGAGGTGCTGCTGCCGGAGTCGGAACTGCATGGGCTGGAGGCGGAACTGCGCTCATTGAGTCAGGGCATGGCGCGCTACGAAGCCCATTTCGACCATCTTGCCGAGGTGGGGCACAAGCTTGCCGGGGAAATCGTACAGCGTCAGCATGAACTGACCTGATCTCCGTGGAGGTGGTAATTTTTCACAGCGTGATCTGTGTCACAGTATCGATCTTAAATCTTTAGTAATAGATCAGTTGCGACCCGACGGGCGTCGGAACTTTTTTCTTCGGCGTCCCAATCCTTTGCCCGGCGAACTCCGGTTCGCCGGGCTTTTTTCGTGAAACAGCGCGCAGGTGCAACGATTGAGGCTTGCATGACCGGCCGGCTCTGACATGTTGTCGCGCCTCAGGCAGGCCGAGGAACTGAAATTGCGGGAAGGGGACAAGCAAGCCGGTGGAGCACCGCGCTTTCGCGCTTTCTTGAGCTACAGCCATGCCGACGCTTGCGCGGCGCGGCGGCTGCACCGGCGCCTTGAAACATATCGCCTGCCGCGCCGCTTGCGGCAGGGCATGGTGCCATCTTCCTGCGCCTCTTCGGGACGGCTGGGGCCCATCTTTCGCGACCGTGAGGATTTCCCGGCGGCTCAGGACCTGTCCTACGCGGTGAAGCAGGCATTGGCCGAGTCGGATAAGCTGATCGTTCTCTGTTCCCCCGATGCAGCGCTGTCGTCCTGGGTGGCGCAGGAAATTGCATTGTTCCGGCAATTGCATCCGGGGCGGCCGATCCTTTGCGCCCTGATCCGCGGCGAGCCGGCGGAATCCTTTCCCTCTGCCCTGAATTCCGGAGCAGAGCCCCTTGCCGCCGATCTGCGGCGCGAGGGCGATGGGGCGCGGCTTGGCTTCCTGAAGATTGTCGCGGGTCTGGCCGATGTGCCGCTCGACGGGCTGATCCAGCGGGATGCTCAGCGGCGCCAGCGGCGCGTGACGGCCATCACGCTCGCCGCTTGCCTCGGAGTGCTAGTGATGAGCGGGATAACGGCGCTCGCCGTCACTGCCCGCAATGAGGCCGAGCGGCAGCGGAGCGAAGCCGAAGGGTTGATCGAATTCATGCTGACGGACTTGAGGTCAAGACTGAAGAGCGTGGGGCGGCTGGACGTCATGACCTCCGTCAACGAACGCGCCATGTCCTATTATGAAAGTCAGGGCGATTTGTCGCATATGCCCGATGCCAGCCTGGAAAGACGGGCGCGCATCCTGATGGCGATGGGCGAAGATGATGACAAGCGGGGCGAAATCGATTCGGCGCTGGAGAAGATCAGCGAGGCACATCGCACGACCAAAGCCATATTGGCCCGCAAACCCGATGATCCTGAAGCCATATTCGCCCATGCCCAAAGCGAATATTGGCTCGGCTATCTCGCCTATGTTCGGCAGCAGCGGCTGGAGGCGAGGAACCGGTTCAGCGCCTATAAGCGGCTGGCCGATCAATTGGTGAAGGCGGACCCGCGCAATCCCGACTGGCTTCGGGAGGCCGGCTATGCGGATGGCAATCTCTGCTCGGTAATGCTGCAAAAGCCGCAGGAGCCGAAGGCCGCGCTCAGGCATTGCCGCAGCGCCCTGCATCAGATGCAGGCAGTGGCGCGGCTGCTCCCCGGGGACAGCGCCGCCATATTGGACGTCGCCAATCGCCATGCCTGGCTTTCCGACGCCTGGAAGGCCAATGGCAATTGGCAGGCTGCCTTGTTCCATCGCGCCGAGCAGGAACGGTTGCTCCGGCCGTTGGTGGAGGCTGATCCTCACAATGCCGACTTGAGGGAATTCTGGATGCTGACCCAGATGACCTATGCGGAGCTTCTGTCCCTCAGAAACAGGTTGGCCGACGCCCGCCCGCATCTGGCGGAGGCCAGTGCCTATGCGACGCAACTGATGCGCCGCGATCCCGAAAATGAAAAATGGAGCGCATGGCGCCGCCGGGTCGCAACCCTCGAAGAATCTCTTGAAGAAGGAGAAATGCGATGACGGCCCTCGATATGCAGAGATATGAATCTTGTGGATTTCCAAATGCCAGGCCCTTGGCGGACCGGCGGCCGGGCAATGCCGAACCCGCCACCGTGGTGGTCGGGGAAGTCGCGCTGACGGTCGAGAATGGCGTGATCCGGATCGGCTTTTCCCGCGGGCATAAGCCGGTCAGGATCAGTGGCCGGCAGGAGTTTGAAACAATCCTGAAGGAAGTCGCGCTCGGCAAATATGAATATACGGATTTGAAGCCCCGCTGGCTGCCGGATCTCTCCCTCGGGATCAAGGACAATTGCTATGTCGTCATGCGCCTTAGCAGTGACCTCAACTGGCAATTCATACGGGACGCAGCGCCTTTCTCGCTGTCTCCGAGCGCGAATTCCGATATTTATTACGATGCCACCCGCGTTGATGCAGAGGGCAATATCGTTCCTACGCGGGATTCCTGTGGGCGGCCCGTGGTGAAGGATGGATGTATGACGGCCTTCTTCATCGCTGATGGAAAAACGGCGATGGAACATCATAAGGACGGCTTCATTCACCACTATAATATCAATCTGGAGATCAGGGGAACCGACGAACATGGCGGCGTGGCTTGGCAGCCCTTGGTGATCGATCCCGACATCCGGAATCCGGGAGTCTCTTTCAAATGAACGGAGCGGTTCAGCAGTGACATCTCTCGCCTTGATCCGCGGTCTGGCCCGTGCCGGCGCAACGCAACGTGCCTGGGCGCTGTTCGAGGCGGAGGGATATGAAGCGCGGAGCCAGGATAGCGACGCCCTGACGCTGAAAGGGCGCCTGCTGAAGGATCGTGCCCGGCTGGCGTCCGGGCCGGAACGGGTGCGGCTCTTTGGAGAATCGGAAAGCGCCTATGCGCAGGCGGCGGCCCTTGAACCAGCCACTTATCCGCTGATCAATGCCGCAACGGTGGCCCTGCTGGCAGGCAAGGGGAGGCGCGCGCAGGCGCTCGCCGGGGAAACGCTGGCGCTGCTCGACGGCGGGAATGTGAAGGGTGAGACGCCTTATTGGATCGCTGCCACCCGTGCCGAAGCGCTGCTCATAATGGGGAAGACGGCCGAGGCGCGCGCGGCGCTCGCCGAGGCGATGAAGGAAGCGCCGGAGGCTTGGGAAGATCATGCTTCGACGCTGCGACAATTTGAATCGCTTCTCACCGAGCAGGGTGAAGATGCCTCCTGGCTCGACCGGCACCGGCCACCGGTAAGCCTTCATTTCAGCGGCATATTGGGCGTTGCGCCGGACGACGCCCTCGCCGCCGCCGAAGTTGATAAGGCGGTGCTTGCGATAAAGCCCGGTTTTGGCTTTGGCGCCCTGGCCGCTGGCGCGGACATATTGATAGCCGAGGCGCTGATTCGGCAAGGCGCGAGCCTGCATGTGATACTGCCCTGTCCGGTGGAGCTGTTTCGTGCGCAATCAGTGGTGGGGGTGGATGCAGCCTGGGGTTCCCGTTTCGATGCGCTGATCGAGGCCGCTGAAAGGATCGATACACCCGGCGATTATGACATTCTCTCGCCCGCTACCATTGGTCTGGCGGATGAGATGGCGATGGGGCTTGCCCTGCGGCAGGCCAGGATGATGGACAGCCGTGCCGTTGCCCTGCGCCTGCGGGACCGGGCAGACGGCGAGGGAAGCGTAACGGAGGCGGACCGCTTGTGGCAGCGCGCTGGCGATCGATTGGTGTCGCTCCCGGTCACCCGTGCCATCGCCGCGCCCTCCCTGCCGGACGCTCCCGATCTGGCCAATATGGCTTTGGCCGCCGTCGACAAGGCCGCCGATGTCAGGCTGAAAGCCGATTGGGAGGGAGAATGTTCGGGCCATCGGGTTCTGGCTTTCGCCGATCCCGCCGCCGCCGCCGCTGCGGCGCAGACCATCGCGGGCGAGCAGAGCGGGGGCCGCATCGGCCTTGATTATGTGGCGGCCGATCCAGCCGGCCCCTCCCAGGCGCCGCTCGAAAGGCTTCTGCTTGTCATGGCTGCCGGCCGGTGCAGCATTCCGGTGGCGACCGCGCCTTTTGCGCTGGCGCTCGCCCTTCATGCGCCGCAGTTCCACTGCGAGCCGGCAGGGGAGATCAAGGCCAATATCGGCGATGTTCCCTATTGGAACATCTGGGCGTCCAGGGCCTGACCGGTTCAGCCGGGCAGCACGGTCGCCATCATAGCCACCGCGCCCTCTTGAAGCGGACGTAAAGGCCGGTGCACAGCATTGCGATCACACCCAGCACGACGAAATAGCCATCATGTGTCCGTAATTCAGGCATGTTGTGGAAATTCATGCCATAGATGCCCGCTATGGCGGTGGGCACAGCCAAAATGGCGGCCCAGGCTGCAAGCTGCCGGGTGATGGCGCTTTGCCGCTGTTGTTCAAGCAGGTTGCTCGCCTCGAATACGGAGGTCAGGATTTCGCGCAGGCTGCCCACGCGCGTATCCACACGGCGGACATGGTCCAGCACGTCGCGGAAATAGGGCCGCACCTCCGGGTCAAGATAGGGCAGGTCGAGATGGGTCAGGCGGGAACATACTTCCGCCATGGGGCTCATCACCCGCTGGAACCGGATGAGCTCGCGGCGATGGTTGAAGAGGCCCCTGACTTCCTCCCGCTCCAAAAAGGCGTCCAGCGTGCGCTGCTCCGTATCGAGCACTTCCTCCTCTATCCCCTCCACGATCGGCAGATAGCCGTCAACGATGAAGTCCAAAATGGCGTGGAGGACATAGTCCACTCCATGCCTCAGCAAATGCGGTGCCGCCTCAAGCTGGACCCCTCGAAATACTACTGGCGGATAACGTCGCAGGATGATTCAATGCCTTGACGCGACAGCGGAGGCAGGAATGGCAGGGCAGCCGGGTTTCTTTGATTTATCGGACCGCTATGAGGCCTTGAGCGCGGCGGGC
>NZ_DATEMB010000015.1:0-13343 GCF_035276005.1 Rhizorhapis sp. | reverse complement strand
GGTTTGATTTTATCGGGAGGTTCAGGGATTTGCTTTACCGGGAGGTCCGGGATGCCAGGAAACCTGGCTCTCTCAATCGATCCTCAATAAGCCCGGCCTACCAGCACCCGCTCAACCGCCGGAGCGCCTGTAAAAATACAGGCCCCATCCGCCTCGGCTGCATCCAGCGGCACATTGCGCAGGGTCAGCTTCATTGCCTTCAGCGTTTCCACCACCTGATCAAGCGCCGCGCCTGTCGGTTTGCTCCATTGAACCTCGGCCCAACCGGCTTTGCCATTGTCTCCGAAATAGGCCTTCAATCCGGCAACATCAGTGACGCTCCGGTCAATATTGCCATGCAGGAACGCCTTGGCCTGCGCATGCAGCGACTTCTGGATGTCCTCCAGCATCGCGGCCGCAGCACCCAGGAAATCATCACGGGCAATGACGGCGCTGTCCAGCTTCCCTGCCTCATTATACAGCCGGTCGCGACGCACGACTGAAACATTGCCGGCTGCCAGATCGCGGCCGCCAACTTCAACGATGATCGGCGCACCCTTCTTGACCCAACTCCAGCGTTTGTTCGCGGCCTTGATCGCCTTTTTGTCGAGAAGCGGCCGGACCGGTTCGCCAAAGGCCGTCAGTTTCGACAGGGCGGCCGCGATTTCCTGGCAATAAGCCAGGATGGAGTCGTCCTCCGGCTGATCGCGCAGCATTGGCACGATGATGATCTGTTGCGGCGCGATCACCGGCGGCACGCGTAGCCCGTCATCATCGCCATGCACCATGACGACTCCGCCAATGAGCCGCGTCGTAACCCCCCAGCTCGTCGTGTTGGCAAGCTCCTGCTCACCCTGGCTGTTCTGGAAACGGATATTCTGGGCAGCCGCAAAATTGGTGCCGAGGAAATGGCTCGTTCCGGCCTGAAGCGCCTTCCCATCTTGCATCATCGCCTCGATCGAATAGGTGGCCACAGCGCCTGGGAAACGTTCATTTTCCGGCTTCTCCCCCGCCACCACCGGCAGAGCAAGGCAATCTTCGGCAAGGCTGCGATACACCTCCAGCATGCGCAGCGTCTCTTCGCGGGCTTCCTCGGCGGTGGCATGGGCCGTGTGCCCTTCCTGCCAGAGGAACTCGGCGGTGCGCAGGAACATGCGAGTGCGCATCTCCCACCGCACAACATTGGCCCACTGGTTGGTGAGCACCGGCAGGTCTCGCCAGCTCTGCACCCAACGCGAAAAGGCGGCGCCGATGATCATTTCCGATGTCGGCCGGACCACAAGCGGCTCTTCCAGCTTCGAGTCCGGATCGGGCACCAGTGAACCGCCCTCAGCCTTCAGCCTGTGGTGGGTGACGACCGCCATTTCCTTGGCAAAGCCCTCCACATGCTCAGCCTCCCGGGCGAAATAGGAAAGCGGGATGAACAGCGGAAAATAGCAATTCTCGTGGCCCGTCCGCTTGATCTCCGCATCGAGCAGCTTCTGGATGCGCTCCCAAATGCCATAGCCCCAGGGCCGGATCACCATGCACCCGCGCACCCCCGATTCCTCGGCCAGGTCCGCCTCGCTGATGACGGCTTGATACCATGCGGCAAAATCCTGCGCGCGCGTAACGGAGAGTGCGTGTTTCAATGTGCCTGCCCTGCATGAACGTCTTGGTTGTGATGAGGCCACTTAGAGGATCGTGGGCGGGTAAGTCGAGACGGGAATTGGGCGGCTGGAAGAGGCAATCCCCCAACCCACCCTCGTCGTCCCTGCGAGGCGGGGAGCCCGCCATTGCTCAGCGATCCTGAGAAAAACGCGATCCGCGGGGGTAATTCGGTTTACGCCCGATCATCCGCAAACAGCAGCACCGGCGTTTCCAGCAATTTCTTCACCCGCTGCACAAAATTCGCGGCGTCCCAGCCATCGACCACGCGATGATCGCAACTGGTGGAAAGATTCATGAGCTTTGCCGCCACGATCTCGCCGTCCTTGATGACTGGCCGCTCAATGATCCGGTTGACGCCAACGATGGCAACCTCGGGGCGATTAATGACCGGCGTCGTCACAATGCCGCCCAGCGCGCCCAGGGACGTCACTGTGATCGTCGATCCCGACAGCTCGGCCCTGGCCGCCTTGCCGTCCCGCGCTGCGGCTGAAAGGCGCGCAATTTCCGCTCCAAGTTGCCAGATATTCCGGTCGTGCGCATCGCGGATCACCGGCACCATCAGACCGCCGGCGGTCTGCGCGGCCATGCCGAGATGAACGCTGCCATGCCGGGTGATCAGACCGGCTTCATCGTCAAAGGTGGCGTTCACCATCGGAAAATCAGGAATGGCCTTGCACAGCGCAACGATCAGAAAAGGTAGCAGCGTCAGCTTGGGCCGCTCCCCGCGTTCAGCGTTGAGATCGGCGCGCATGGCTTCAAGCTCTGTGACATCAATCTCCTCCACATAAGTAAAGTGCGGGATGTGACGCTTTGAAGCTGCCATATTCTCGGCAATGCGGCGGCGCAGGCCAGTCACTTTCACTTGTTCATCCGGCCGCGCGGCGGATGTGCCGGGCGCGCGATAGCCCTCCCCTTTGCTGTAGAGCAGATAGGCATCAAGATCGGAGTGGCGGATGCGGTCACCCTGAGGCTGAACCAGGCTCAAATCGACCCCGAGCGCGTCGGCCCGCCCGCGGACGGCAGGAGAGGCCAGAACCTTGCTTTTCCCACCCTCGCTCTTTTCTTCTTCGTTCGGGCTCAGCTTGTCGACGCTCAGCTTTTCCGCTTCCATTTCAGCTTCAGGAGAAGAAGGCTCTTCGACAGGCTGGGAGCGAACGGCTTTGGGCGGGATTTCCTCTCCGTCCGTCTCGATCTCCACCAGCATCGACCCGATCGCGATCTGATCACCGGCCGCCCCGCCGAGCGCCAGCACCCGGCCTGCAACAGGCGATTCCATCTCCACGGTCGCCTTGTCGGTCATCATGTCGGCAATCGGCTGATCCTCCTCAACCGTGTCGCCGACGGCTACACGCCATTCGACGATCTCCGCCTGCGCAATGCCTTCGCCGATGTCAGGCAGTTTGAATGTGAAGCGCGCCATGGGTCAGTCCTTCAGGATCTTCTTGATGGCTTCCCCGATCCGCACCGGCCCAGGGAAATAGGCCCATTCCAGCGAATGGGGATAAGGAGTATCGAACCCGGTCACCCGCTCGACCGGCGCTTCCAGATGATAGAAGCAGCGTTCCTGCACCAGCGCCGAAAGCTCTGCGCCAAAGCCGCTGGTCCGGGTCGCCTCATGGACAATCATGCAGCGTCCGGTCTTGCGGACCGATGCCTCCACCGCCTCGATGTCCAAGGGCACCAAGGTGCGCAAGTCGATGATCTCCGCATCGACGCCCATCTCGGCAACACTGTTGGACACCACATGCACCATGGTGCCATAGCAGAGGATGGTGAGCGCCTCCCCTTCCCGCACGGTTCGCGCCTTGCCAAGCTCGATGCGGTAATAGCCCTCCGGCACCTGAGCCCCCGGATGGCCGGCCCAGTTGCGCGCGGGCCGGTCATAATGGCCATCGAAAGGTCCATTATAGATGCGTTTCGGCTCGAAAAAGATGACGGGATCATTATCCTCAATGGCTGCGATGAGCAGGCCCTTCGCATCATAGGGCGTCGAGGGAATGACGGTCTTGATGCCCGAAACATGGGTGAAAATGCCTTCGGGGCTCTGGCTATGCGTCTGTCCGCCGAAAATGCCGCCGCCAAAGGGGCTGCGCACGGTCAGCGGAGCAGTGAACTCCCCCGCCGACCGGTAGCGCAGTCGTGCCGCCTCCGACACCAATTGGTCGAGGGCGGGATAGATATAATCGGCGAACTGGATCTCGGCGACCGGCCGCAGGCCGTACACGCCCATACCCAGCGCCACCCCCACGATGCCGCACTCAGTGATTGGCGTATCGAATACGCGCGTCTTGCCATATTTGTGCTGAAGACCGGCGGTCGCACGGAAAACGCCGCCAAAATAGCCGACATCCTCGCCCATCACCACGACATCGGGGTCCCGCTCCATGACCACGTCGAGCGCGTTGTTGATCGCCTGGATCATGGTCATTTCGCGCGTCTGGATCGTGGCGTCACTCACAGCTTCGCCGCCTTCGCCTCGCGGAACATCTGTTCCCGCTGCTCGCGCAGATGCCAGGGCATTTCTTCATAGACGCCCTCGAACAGCGTCTCCAGCGGCTGGTGCAGGCCATGGCCCAATATGCCGTTCTTCTCCGCCTCCTTGGCGCAGTCGCGCACATAATGCGCCACTTCCAGATCCATGGCGGCATGGCGCTCCTTGTCCCACAGGCCAAGGCCGATCAAATGCCGCTTCAGCCGCAATATGGGATCGCCCAGCGGCCATTTGCTGCTTTCCATGACCGACCGGTATTGCGACGGATCGTCCGAAGTGCTGTGCCCCTCAACGCGATAGGTGAAAAGTTCTATGAGCGTCGGTCCCACATTGGCCCTGGCCCGGTCGGATGCCCATTTGGTGGCGGCATAGACGGCAAGCGGATCGTTGCCGTCGACCCTGAGACCGGCAATGCCATAACCGACAGCCCGGGCGGCAAAGGTCGTGGCCTCGGCTCCGGCAAAGCCTGAAAAGGAAGAAATCGCCCATTGATTGTTGACGACATTCAGGATCACGGGCGCGCGATAGACGCTGGCGAAGATGCAGGCGGAATGGAAATCGCCTTCGGCCGTGGACCCCTCCCCACACCAGACGGCGGCAATCCGCGTGTCGCCCCTGGCCGCGCTCGCCATCGCCCATCCGACCGCCTGCGGGCATTGCGTGGCAAGATTGCCTGAAATGGAAAAGAAGCTTGCTTCCTTGCTGCTGTACATGATCGGCATTTGCCTGCCCTGCAGCCGGTCCGCCCGGTTGGAATAAATCTGGTTCATCATGTCCACGAGCGGCCAGTCTCGCGCGATCAGCAGTCCCTGCTGACGATAGCTCGGGAAACACATGTCATCGCGGTGCAGAGCGAAGGCCGCCGCAATCGCGACGGCCTCCTCGCCAGTGCATCTCATGTAAAAGCTGGTCTTGCCCTGCCGCTGCGCCCGGAACATTCGCTCGTCGAAAGCGCGGGTCAGCGCCATCGCCCGCAGCATCTTGAGCAGCGTCTCTCCGTCCAGGCGCGGATCCCAGGGCCCAGCGGCGCGGTACTCATCATCAAGCACCCGCACCAGCCCGTAGGCGAGATCAGCCATGTCGGCTGGAGCTGCGGTCTCATCCGGCCTGCGGGTGGCGCCGGCAGCGGGAACCGGCATGTCGCTGAAGTCCACCTCGTCACCAGGACGGAAACGCGGCTCCGGCACATGAAGCCTGAGAGGCGGCAGGTTCCGCCCGTCTCGATCCAGCGCCATTCTGCTCCTTCCCAGCTCCAGCCTCCCGAATCGAAGGCGGAATAATATTTCTTTATGTTGTTATTATATTACCTTCCTTCGCCGGACAAGGGCCTTGGGACAGACAGGACGCGAAGATGCCTACGCCGTTAAACCGCCACGGGAGCAGCAATATGGGCCTGGGGTGCATAATCCCGCACCTCGAAATCCTCGATCCGATAGTCAAAGACGCTCTCCGGCCGCCGCAACAGATGCAGGCTTGGTGCACCCGATGGGGTCCGTTGAAGCTGAGCCTCAACCAGTTCCGCATGATTGAGGTAAAGATGGACGTCCCCCCCATTCCATATCAATTCCCCCGGCTCCAGATCGCATTGCTGCGCCAGCATCCGCACGAGGAGCGCCGCGGAAAAGATGTTGAACGGAACGCCGAGCGCCAGATCACAGCTCCGCTGAAAAAGCAGTCCGGACAGCTTTCCATCCGCGACATAGAATTGATAGGTCATGTGGCATGGCGGCAACGCCATCTCGTCAAGCTCGTCGACATTCCAGCCAGTGAACAGCAATCGCCGGGATCCCGGATTATTCTTGATCCCGTCGACCAGTGCGGCGATCTGGTTGTGACCTTGCGACGCCCGTTTGTAGACGCCCCCGTCCAGCGGCTCATATCGCGGCCAGTTCACCCATTGCGTGCCATAGACCGGACCAAGATCGCCCCAATCCAGCGCGAACCTCTCATCCTCGATTATCCGGCGCTCGAACGCCTCCAGACTGATTTCCTCGCCCGTTGCCTTGCGATATTTGTCGAGCGGCCAGTCCGTCCAGATATGAACGCCCTGTTCCACCAGCGGCCGTATATTGGTGTTGCCCGTCAGGAACCAAAGCATTTCCCGCGCGGCCGTCTTCCAATAGACGCGTTTGGTGGTGAGCAACGGCACGGCGCCTTCGGCCAGCGAAAAGCGCAGGGTTGCGCCGAACAGCGACCGGGTCCCCACTCCTGTCCGGTCCACCTTTTGCGCGCCTTCAGTCCAGACATGGCGCATGAGATCCAGATATTGCTGCTCATAATGGGTCACGGAGGCTCATCCTAGTGAGGGGGTGATATATGGCAGGGACTAGCCGAATAGAGGCACTCGGTCCATTCGGGAGGTGGCCGGGCTCCTTTGAAATATCATCTCGTCCAAAATGGTCCTCATTCTGCCGCCGCAAGAAAACTTTGGTCTAGATCGGACCGAATTACATTGGTTTTGGCGCTTTTATTTAAGCAATTAAGCGGCATGTCTGTGCTGCCGTCACCTAACCCGATCACTATTTCAACGTCTCCAGCGTTGGATCAACGTCATTCCTGCGGCATCGAGCCCATCCCTACGGGCAGCAGCGCATTCCTTGAGACCTTGTCGGTGCTTTATGTTGATGCCGAAGGGAATATTGCCAAGGTGCATCATAGCAGCAATCAGCGTCCCGACCTGATATTCCTGCCGGCACGATCAATTATTAAGCAAGCGTTGACGCACGACTATCGCCGCTTCATTCTCATCCACAATCATCCCTCGGGCGACCCGCGGCCGAGCGCAGCGGACATCGTGACCACGCGGCTGCTGTGCCGAACCGCCGCCCCGCTTGGCTTGCAGCTTCTCGATCATATCATCGTCGCGGGGCAATCCTGCTTCAGCTTCCGCGCCGCCGGTCTCATATGATCCGCAACAAAGTGCCATCTCTCCGCTTGCAACCATGCAAACCCGCTTATATAGACCGCCCCCTGCCTTGCCGGGTCATGCATGATTCCGGCCCGGTCGGGGAGTAGCTCAGCCTGGTAGAGCACTGTCTTCGGGAGGCAGGGGCCGGAGGTTCGAATCCTCTCTCCCCGACCATTTAATTTTCCTGCGCGCGAGAAATTTGAAGACGGCTGTAGGGGTAAGCACACCCCCCGTGCAGTCATCCTGTCACCGCCACAAACCGCCCCAGTATGCGGATGTCGGCGTGATGACGATCATCATCCGTCCATCTGAACGAATGCACGGACCGGCAGAATCGAATTGTCCCTGCGGCAGCGCTCGGCTTGGGAGCGCGTACTGAATTCACAGGAAGGAGAATTTGATGTCGCCGTCACTAACGAAAATTGCGCCCGCTATGCTGATTCTGGTTGGCTCACTGAGCCTGGGAGGCTGCGCTACCAAGGGATATGTGAAAGAGCAGATCGCTACCGTGAACCAGCGCATTGATGCCCTTGATGCCAAATTGCAGACGACGGATGGCACGGCGAAGGCAGCTCAAGCGGAGGCGCAGGCCGCATCCGGACAGGCCCAGAACAATGCGCAGCGGCTGGACCAGCTCAATGCCCGCGTTGATGGCATCGAGCAGCGGCTTCAGGAGAGGCGGCGTCCGCGCAATTAATGTCACAAGGGCACAATTGCCTGAAGGACTCTAATCTCTTGCAATGTTCCGCTTGTTTCGTCTGATGGGTCCAATTCGAGTACATGGAATGATGATCCATACCGTCTTGACACTTGCGGGACTTGCGCTGGCTTCGCTTGCGCCCGCTGGGGCGACAGTTCTCAGCGGGGAAAATGCTGGCGAAGCTGGAAAGCCGCCGGAGACGGTAACGCGCGTTGCCGATTGGATCGCTGCATCCAAGGACAATGGCTCGCTTCCGTACATCATAGTCGATAAAACGGGTGCAGAGCTCTTTCTGTTCGATGCGAAAGGCAAGGCACTCGGCGAAGCTCCGATATTGATCGGTCTCGCCACCGGGGATGACGCCACCCCCGGTGTTGGCGGCAAGAATCTTGAGGAGATTGGGCCCGCGGAGCGGACGACGCCCGCGGGCCGTTTCCTTGCGAGGTTCGGATTGGCCGCTGGAAAGCAAAGGGTGCTCTGGGTCGATTACGGCACATCCGTAGCACTCCATCCAGTGCCCAAGGGCACCAGAAAGGAACGCCGCCGCCAGCGGCTGCTCTCGCCCGCGGCTGACGACAACCGGATAACCTTCGGCTGCATCAACGTGCCTCTAACATTCTACAGCAAGAATGTGCGCCCGCTTTTCAGGAGGAAGGGCGGGGTCGTCTACATATTGCCAGACACCAAATCCCTTGAAGAGGTCTTCCCCCGATTGCGGGTTCAGCCCTTCGTCAATCGCGGCTCTTTCTCACGCTAGAAGAGGCCGCTGACGCTGCCTTATCCACCTGCGGCGATCCGCCGAAAGGCGACATCGCCATAGCCCATATAGCCAAGCGCCAAGTACAGCATTTCCCAATCCTCGGCGAGACAGAGCTCATTTACTGCATGGATCACCCCATAGGGCATGCATTCGGCGGGCGACCAGAAAGTATAATCATTGAACAGAAGATATCCGCCCTGCTTCACCTTCGGGACGGCTGCCGCTATGTCGCGTTTCACTCCATTATAGCTGTGGTCGGCATCGATATAGATGAAGTCGAATTGATCATCCGGAAAGCTGCCAATGGCAGCTACCGAGTCCGCCTCATGGATCGCGACCGAGCCATCTGCAATCTCTGGAGCGAAACGGCCCGCAATGTCGAACCTTGTCAGATCGATGTCGATGAGGTGCAGCTTGGTTGGATTGCAGATGTCGATGATCTTTCGCGAGAAGACGCCCTCCTGCACCCCTACCTCAGCAGCTACCGCGTTGCGCGGCATCGCCTCCAATATGTCCTCGCGCAGGGGCAGTACCTTGCAATTGGCCAGATGCCTCCGCTGAAGGACCGGATAATTCTTCATCTCCACAACGCCGAGATGATTGGTGAACCCGTCAAGATGACTGCGCCATGCGCTCTGACCGAGCGTCAAAGCCTCATCCAGCGTGGCCGGCCGCCGCGAAACGGAACGCGGCTGGAGGAAATGCCTCACTGCCGCTCGCATCCTCATGCGCATCACTTGCCTCCATGCAGGCTTCCCCTGGACATTCGCCGCCAGGCGACGTCCAGCAGGCGATCAAGGTACAAGATAAGCGCACCGAAACAATAAACATAACATTATGTAGGTATTTCGAGATCTGCCGGTGCCACGGTCCCGCAGACCGGCAGCCAACGCGACTTTCCGATCGCCTCACTGCTGCTGGAGCGCGCTGATGCAGAGGAATGGTGCGCCCGACAGGATTCGAACCTGTGGCCCCCAGATTAGGAATCTGGTGCTCTATCCTGCTGAGCTACGGGCGCATTGAAAGCCTTCATGCGGCTGTCTGGCGATACTGCCGCCAGCCCTTCGCGTCAATCGCAAGCGGGCGGGGACAGCGTTAGCAATTTGTTAACCATTTGATGCCAAAAAGAAAGGTGCCTCTTTCTGGTCTGAGGCAAGGTTATCGCTGACCCCCAACGATAGCCAATGGTGGAACGGCCCTGGCAACACGATTTCCCCACAGTCTTGTTGCCGGGGCTTTCACCCGAACAATCCTGCTCTTCGCAACCTTAATTCTGTATTTCGGGCGGCACGACCGGCAGAGGAAGCGGAGCCACCTCAACGCCTTCCTCAATCAGGGCGCGTGCTTCACCGGAAGCAACCTCGCCGTGTATTTGCTTGTGCGGTTCTTCGCCATAATGCATTGCCCTCGCCCGGTCGGCGAAGGCACGGCCCACCCATTCGGACTTTTCCAGCACGCGCGCCTGCACCTGCGCGAGCGTGTTTATGATTGAGCGCATCTTCTCCATCTCTGCGCTGGAGGGGGCATTGCTGACAGTGACCCCCCGCTCTTCCACCGGCACGGGCGCAGGCAGATTGGCCTTCACCGGCCGCTGCGCCTGCTTCTGATTGGACTTGGGTGAAACAGCCGGGCTCATCACGGCCTTGCGCACCTGCGTATCGCCGCACATCGGACATGCGATCATGCCCCCCGCGCGCTGCTTTTCATAATCGGCGCTGGACCCGAACCACCCCTCAAAGACATGGCCGTAGCCGTAACATTTCAGGTCGAAAACGATCATCCTATGTCAACTTCGCTTGAGATGCCCCGCCGGTTGGCGATCGCCGGAACATGGGATCGCACCGTCGCGACCCTTTCCATCTCTATATCGGCGAAGGCAAGCCCTGATTGAGTGCCCATATCCAATAAAATATCACCCCAAGGATCAACCACAGATGAATGGCCGAAAGTTTCGCGGCCATCCTCATGCTGTCCGGCCTGCGCAGGCGCGATGACGAAGCAGGCCGCCTCAATGGCCCGCGCCCGCAACAGCACATGCCAATGCGCCTTACCGGTGGGCACGGTGAAGGCCGAGGGAACCAGCAATATGGTGGCTCCGGCATTGCTGAGCGCCCGGTAAAGGTCCGGAAAGCGGAGGTCATAGCAGATGCTGAGGCCCAGCCGCGCCCACGGTGTGTCCACCGCCACGACCCGTTCCCCAGGGCCATAGACCGAGGATTCCCGCCAGCTCTCTCCTGTGGCTAGGTCGACATCAAAAAGATGGATCTTGTCGTATCTGGCCCTGATCGCGCCGCCATCGTCAATGACAAAGCTCCGGTTGCTCCATCGGCCATCCTCCCGCTCCCCTTTCAGGGCAAGCGAACCGATATGAACCCACAAGCCAGCTTTCGCCGCCGCCTCGCGCACCGCCGCAAGAACGGCATTTCCTTGCTCGTCCGTCAGCGAGGCTGCCACCCTGGACCGGTTGCGATCCATTTGACCGGCCATCTCAGGGGTGAAGAGCATGTCGGCACCCTCCGCCTTGGCCTTTTCCACGGCCTCGACGATCGCCTGCGCGTTGTGCGCAGGATCGATGCCGCTTGTCATCTGCAGAATGGCGGCGCGCATGGTTGTCAGGACTTCAACAGCGGATCAAGCTTGCCGGCATAATCCAGGGCGGCAAGATCGTCCGATCCGCCGATATGCCGTCCGTCGATGAAAATCTGGGGGACGGTATAGCCGCCGTTGGACCGCTCCAGCATTTCCGCCCGTTTCGGACCGCCCAGGGTGATGTCATATTCCTCGAACGGCACACCCTTTTCGTTCAGCAGCCGCTTGGCGCGAACGCAATAGGGGCACATCATCTTCGTATAGATTTCCACTTGGGGCATCGGCGACCTCTTCAATGTTGGCTCACGAGATTGGCATGGGCTCCGCCATTGTCAATTGCGGCTCCTCCTCATCCGCTATCACCCGTGCCCAGCATAGGAGATGAACGGATGCGGCTCCGGCGCGCTTCAATATCCTGGCGCAGCCATTGGCCGTGGCCCCGCTCGTATAGACATCGTCAATCAGCACCACCGTCTTGCCGGAAAGACGAGGCCGGTCCGCTTTATCCACGGCAAAAGCGCCAGCCACCGTCCTGGCCCTTTCTTTCGGGTTAAGGCCGCGAAGAGGCGGCGTGGCCTTGACGCGCTTGAGCACCTCCAACTCATAGGCAAGCTCCAGCGATCGCCCCAGTGCTTGTGCAATGAGCGCCGATTGATTGAAGCCGCGCGACCAGAGCCGCCAGCGATACAGCGGCACAGGCACCAGCACCAGATCGTCCCGGCGCTCGTCGGGCACATGGCGCTCCATCAATCCCGCGATCAGCCGCGCCAATCCTATTTTCCTGCCATATTTCAGCTTCAGCGCCACATGGCGGGCCACCTCGCCATAGGCGATCACTGACCGCGCGCGATCATATGCAGGTGGATTGGCGAGGCATGCGCCGCAACGGCTTCCCTCCGGCTGCTCATAGGCAAATGGCAGGGCACAACTTTCACAACAGGGCGACCCCAGCCATTCCATTTTCTGCCAGCAGAGGGGGCAGAAACTCTGCGCGCCGGTCGTGATGATCCCGCAGGAGGGGCAGCGCGGGGGGAGAGCAAAATCAACGATAGCGCGGGAAAGCGCATGCAGGATGTTCATAAGCTCTTGTCCTATGCGAAGCCTGAATGCACAAGCCCGCTGTGACCATGGCAGCCGATCAGCAGGATATCTTTGACAGGCGCTTGCGGCGCATGCACCGTGACCGGGCGGCTGCGGGGTTCCAGGGGCATGATTTCCTGTATCGCCATATGGCCGAGGAACTGCTCGACCGGTTGAGCGACGTCAAAAGGGCGTTCCGCAGCGTCTTGCTGATCGGTTCTCCCGACTCATTCCTTCGCGACCGCCTGTCAGCGGCCGGAATGACGGTGGTCGCCACCGATCCCGGCTTTGGCAACAGCCGTGCCGTGGCAGGTGTTCAGGCCGATGAGGACGCCCTGCCCTTTGCCGACGCCAGTTTCGACCTGGTCATGGCTTGCGGCACGCTCGACAGCGTCAATGACCTGCCGGGCGCATTGCTTCTGATCCGCCGGATATTGCGGCCTGATGGTCTGTTCCTGGCCGCCTTTTTCGGAGCGGGCACGCTTCCGGTGCTGCGGGCGGCCCTCCTGCATGCCGATGGGGACCGTCCGGCCCAGCATATCCATCCGCAGATCGAGGTCCGGTCAGCAGGCGACCTGGTCAGCCGCGCCGGCTTCGCCATGCCGGTGGCTGACGGAGATACGCTGGCGGTGCGCTATTCCGGCTTGTTCCCGTTGCTTACCGATCTCAGGGGCATGGGCGCCGCCAATATGCTCTCCTCGCGTCCTCCCCATATGAGGCGGGAAGGATTGACCCGCGCAGCCGAAGCCTTTGCCGCTGCGGCCGGTGCCGATGGCAAGACCACCGAGCGATTTGGGATCATCTACCTGAGCGGCTGGGCTCCCCATCCCAGCCAGCCCAAGCCAGCGAAGAGGGGAAGCGGCACCGTCTCCTTGGCGGAGGCTTTGAAGAAGAGGTAGAGCATCGCGCAACTGACCCGAGTCCTGTTCGGGCTGTGCTTGTCTTACTCCGTCGTCCCCGCGCAGGCAGGGACGACGGCAAAAAGCAAAATGACCTGGGCAAAGGGCTTTTTATTACCAGAAGAAAGGCCCTTCGGCAGGCTCAGGACCATGGGCCCGGATGGCTCGCAGGATTCTCTCAAAGCAACGCGTCGAGAAGCCCAATCAACGGCTTGTCCGCGGGCGGCATCTCCATGGCGTGCATCTGCACCGGCCGCACCCATTTCAGGTCCGTCGCATGAAGGGGC
>NZ_DATEMB010000014.1:0-29257 GCF_035276005.1 Rhizorhapis sp. | reverse complement strand
CTGATTGCCGAGAAGATCATCCAGGCGTGCAAGGCGACCGGTGCCGACGCTGTCCATCCCGGTTACGGCTTCCTCTCCGAGCGGGAGAGCTTCCGCAAGGCGCTGGACGAGGCGGGCATCATTTTCATCGGCCCCCCGGCCAACGCAATCGCTGCCATGGGCGACAAGATCGAGTCCAAGAAGCTCGCCAAGGAAGCGGGCGTCAATGTGGTTCCTGGCTATGTAGGGGTGATCGAGGATACCGAGCATGCCGTCCGCATCTCCAACGAGATCGGCTATCCCGTCATGATGAAGGCCTCGGCCGGTGGCGGCGGCAAGGGCATGCGCCTTGCCTATAGCGAGAAGGACGTTCGCGAGGGCTTTGAAGCCACCAAGCGCGAGGGGCTGGCAAGCTTTGGCGATGATCGCGTTTTCATCGAGAAGTTCATCGAAAGCCCGCGCCATATCGAAATCCAGATCCTGGGCGATCAGCACGGCAATATCGTTTATCTGAACGAACGCGAATGCTCGATCCAGCGCCGCCACCAGAAGGTGGTGGAGGAAGCACCGTCCCCCTTCGTCAGCCCGGAAATGCGCAAGAAGATGGGCGAGCAGTGCGTCGCCCTGGCGCGGGCTGTGGGCTATTTCAGCGCGGGCACGGTCGAGCTCATCGTCTCAGGTGCCGACAAGACCGGCGACGGCTTCTACTTCCTCGAGATGAACACGCGGCTTCAGGTGGAGCATCCGGTGACCGAGCAGATCACTGGGCTTGATCTGGTGGAGCAGATGATCCGCGTCGCCAATTGCGAGGAACTGAAGTTCCGGCAGGAAGATGTGAAGATCAACGGCTGGTCCATTGAGAACCGCGTCTATGCCGAGGATCCTTATCGCGGCTTCCTGCCGTCAACTGGCCGCCTCGTTCGCTACAATCCGCCCCAGGAAATGGAAGGCATCCGCATCGACGACGGCGTGACCGAAGGCGGCGAGGTCTCCATGTTCTATGACCCGATGATTGCCAAACTCATCACTTATGCGCCCACGCGCGAAGAGGCGATCGACAAGCAGATCGAGGCATTGGACCGCTTCGAAATCCAGGGGCCTGGGCACAATATCGACTTCCTCTCGGCCCTCATGCAGCACCCGCGCTTTCGCGAAGGCAATATCACGACGGGCTTTATCGCGGAGGAATATCCGGAAGGTTTTGCCGGTGCGCCCGCCAGTCCCGCATTGCTTCGCCAGCTGGCCGCCATCGGCGCTTTTGCAGGCGCAGCACAGGCGGATCGGGCGCGGCGCATCAACAATCAGCTCGGCAAGAAATTGCGTCCGCCATCAAAGTGGCAGGTGCGCGTGGCCGGTGTCGATCATGATGTGGAACTGGCACCGGATCAGGTGTTGGTTGATGGCGAACCGCTCGATATCGGTCTTGAATATACTCCTGGCGACCGCCTTATCGAGGCCGAGATCGGGGATCAGTCACTGACTGTGCAGATCGCACCGATCCGGGCCGGTTTCCGTCTGACGGCGCGCGGCGCAAGCCATGATGTGCGCGTCCTTCCCGCCCATATGGCGCCGCATGCAGCGCACATGCTGGAAAAGGTGCCGCCTGATCTTTCCAAATATCTGCTGTGTCCCATGCCCGGCCTGCTGGTCGCGTTGCACGTCGGTGCAGGAGACAAGGTGGAAGCGGGTCAGCCCCTCGCTGTTGTCGAAGCGATGAAGATGGAAAATATCCTCCGCGCTGAAAAGGCGGGCGTAGTGAAATCCATCGAAGCGCAGCCCGGTGCGAGCCTGGCCGTGGATGCGGTGATCCTGGAACTGGAGTGACGCGACGGGCGGAGGCCAATAGTTCCGACCCACTGCAAAAAAAGCGAACTTCAGGACGTCAGGGGACGTGTGCCGCGCCGCTGTTTCTCAATGGCGACCTGCACCGCCCCGATCACTTGATCGACATTGGCCGGTTTGCGGATTCTCTCGCAATCTTCGAACCGGCCCTCGTCCAGGCTTTCATAGCCGGTGCAGAATAATATTGGGACGCCCTGCCGTTGCAGCGCCTCGGCGAGCGGATAGACGGACTTCCCATCCAGATTGACATCCAGGATCGCAGCATCCGGTTTTTTCGACATGGACAGCAGTTTGTTGGCCTCTTCAATAGTCGCAACCGGGCCAATCACTGACCAGCCAGCCTCTTTCAAGGATTCGGCCATTTGCATTGCGATCAGCCTTTCATCCTCGACAACGAGCACATTGCCGGTCTTCCTTCGTTCAACATGAAGGGGCATCGGTGCGGAAGGCGCAAGGCTGACTGGCACATCCTGCGGACGGATCACGCCCGCAGGCAGTGATGCAGTGACGACGATGCCTTCTGGGGCCCAGTCAATCTCCACGTCACCGCCAAGCTGGAGCCCCGTTACTGTGGTGATCAGGTTGGAGCCAAAGCCTTTCTGCTTGGGCGGGGCGACTAGCGGTCCGTGGCTCTCCTGCCATTTCAGGAACAGCATGTCGCCGCCTTTCAGCTTCCATTCCACATGCACCTTGCCCTTGACCGTGGACAGCGCGCCATATTTTACGGCGTTGGTGGCCAGTTCATGGATCAGCAGGCCGATCGGCTGCACCGCCTTGGGTGACAACATGAGGTCAGGACCGCTATATTGGACTTGGCCGGGACGCTCATAAGCTGAAACTTCGTCCTGCACGACCTTCCGCAGAGACGCGCCACTCCACCGGTTTTGTGCCAGCAAGGAATGGGCGCGGGCGAGGGCGGAGACGCGGCCCGTCACCGCTTCCACGAATGTCTCCCGGGTGGGGGCCCTGGTCAGGGACACGAGCGCCTGGACAATGGCGAGCGCATTTTTGGCGCGATGATCCACCTCCCGCGCGAGCAATGCCCGTGCTTCCTCATTGGCTTTGCGTTCCGTGATGTCGCGCAGGATGACGGTGGAGAGGCGTTCCTGCCCCACCACTGCCTGGGAGATGGAGGCCTCTACGGGAAACTCCTGGCCATTGGCACGAAGACCGCTGATCGCTCCCAGCGCGCCCATTCGCCGCCCGGTTTCGCCGGTCTTGCCAAAATGGCGGATATGCCCTTCATGCGCAGCCCGGTAGCGTTCGGGGATGAAGCGGGAAATGGGCTGCCCCAGCGCGTCATTGCTCTCGATGCCAAACATCGCTTCGGCGGCCGGATTGAAAAAGATGATCTTGTGATCATTGTCGATCGTGATGATCGCGTCCATCGCGGTCGCCACAATGGCTTCCAGACGGTTCTTAGTCTCTATCGCAGCGGTGAGTGCCGCAGGGTCGTCGATAAAGTCCTTATGCATCACCGCCCCCTAGAAATTGAAGCAAGAGTGCAAACGTCCCCACGTGCTTTTGAAGCCTGTATTAGGCCTTTGATCCTGTCAACAGCATTCTTCTTCCGGATATTTGATAATCTCGGAACGGACCAAAAAATATCCGCCGGCATCGCAATAATGCCGGCGGATGGTGAAATAATGATTAGTTGATTCCCTTAACGCCGGTTTTTCAGCCAGCGCCGGAGGTCAGCGTTCATCTTTCAATGCACATGGCGATGCCCATGCCACCGCCGATGCACAATGTGGCCAGGCCCTTTGAGACGTTGCGCTTCTGCATCTCATAGATAAGCGTGGTGAGGACTCGCGCGCCCGATGCGCCGATCGGGTGGCCGATGGCGATTGCACCGCCATTGACGTTCACCTTTTCAGGGTCAAAACCGAGCTCCTTGCCGACTGAGAGCGCCTGTGCGGCAAAGGCCTCATTGGCCTCGATGAGGTCAAGATCGGCAAGCGTCCACCCCGCCTTTGCAAGCGCCTTCCTTGTTGCCGGAACAGGACCAATGCCCATGATCGAAGGATCAACGCCGGCATGAGCCCAGCTCGCCACCCGCGCCAAAACCGGAGCGCCGCGCTTTGCCGCCTCTTCAGCCGTCATCAGCACCAGCGCCGCCGCACCGTCATTGATGCCGCTGGCATTGGCCGCCGTCACGGTGCCGTCCTTCTTGAAGGCGGGGCGGACGCTCGCAATGCTGTCCAGAGTAACGCCGGTACGGATATATTCGTCGTCGGCAACGATTGTCTCGCCCTTGCGGGTCTTGACGGTGACGGGGGCGATTTCATCCTTGAAACGCCCGGCGGCACGCGCCGCCTCGGCAAGGTTCTGCGAGCGCACGGCAAAGGCGTCCTGCGCCTCGCGCGTCACCTGATATTGTTCGGCGACATTCTCGGCGGTGATCCCCATATGATAGCCGTTGAACACATCGGTCAGCCCATCCTTGATCATCGTGTCGACGATCTCAAGGCTGCCCATTTTATGGCCCTGCCGCAGCGACTGGCAATGGGGGGAAAGCGACATGCTTTCCTGTCCGCCCGCCACGATGATCGTGGCGTCCCCCTGCGCGATCGCCTGAACCGCCGATGCAACCGAGCGGAGACCGGAGCCGCAAACTTGGTTGACGCCCCAGGCCGGAATTTCCTTGGGGATACCGGCGCCCATGGAAGCTTGGCGGGCTGGATTCTGCCCCTGGCCGGCCGTCAGCACCTGGCCCATTATCACCTCGGACACTTCCTCTGGAGCAACGCCAGCCTGAGCAAGGGCAGCCTCGATCGCGATCCGGCCAAGTTCATGTGCGGGCGTAGCGGCGAAAGCACCAAGGAAGCTACCAACCGGAGTACGCTTGGCGGCGGTAATGACGATGTCGGTCATGAGACTGCTCCTGAGTCGCGTGGGGGTCTAAAGACCGGTCCGCTTATCATCGCAGGCAGGATTGCAAAAGCCATTCCGCCAAAGGTTCCCATAGTTGCCGGCGCGCCTTGCCGCCAACAATCATGCCGACATGTCCGCTGGACAGATGCAATTGCCGTCCGGCCGGACAGGCAGTGGCGGCGGGCACGATCTTGTCGGTTTCTGAAAGGACGTTGAGAAATGGAACCTTGATGGCCACTGGGTCCGCAATCTTTCCGCCGACCATCCAGCGGCCCGAGCCCGGTTCGTTGGCGGTATAGAGCTGCTCGAACAGTTCGCGCCCGGCGCCCAGGGTCAGCGGCGCACCCTCATTCGCCCAGTCCTCCACAGTGATGAAGCTGCGCGCTTCCTCCGAATCCTCCTTCGCGTCGGCAAAAGCGGCATATTTCTGTATTGTCCGGGTAGGATCCAGGGACCAGAACCCCGATTGCAGCACCTCCATCGGCACATAGCCCAGCCGCTCGCACATCGGCTTTGCCTTGGTCCAGAGGCCGGTGATCAGTTCGCGTGTCTTTTCCGGGAAGCCATCAAATGCCCAGGGCGCTGCAACCATCCCTAGACCGGCAACTTCAGTAAGCCCCGCGGCAGCGGCCGCCATTGTCCCGCCAAGGCAGTAGCCGACCAGGACCGGCGGTTCGGGCAGGTCCTTGAGCAAGGGCAAGAGCCGCTGCTCAACATGTCCCGAAAGGCCAAGCTCCCGGTCTCCGGCCAACGGGATTCCCCAATCCACCAGATGCACATTGATGCCCCGGCTGCACAGATATTCCATGAGGGAGGTGCGATCGGACAGGTCCAGAACCATGTGCGGGTTGATGAGGGAAGGGATGAAGATAACGGGTTTTCCCGCACCTCTATAATGCAGCAATCGTGCAGCACCGGCCTGGGCGACACTATCGGCCTTTGGCAGCCGCCGATTGCGCTTTGCGTTTTGATATTTTCGGAGGCCTTCGAGGGCCCTCAGGCGGAAAACCGTGTCATTCTGGGTCTCTCGCCACAACATATCCAGAAATAGAGGCAAGGGCCGGGGACCATGTTGCGGCGCATCATCCTTTGGTGCTAATGCAGCATGATCATTGGTGGGAGTGGACGCGATGGCAAAAGCCGCAAAATCCTCTGGCGAGTCGGAACCGGTCATCATCAAGAAATACGCCAACCGGCGGCTCTATAACACGGAAACTTCCAGCTATATCACCCTGGAACTGCTGTCCCAGATGACCCGGGAAGGGCGCGAATTCGTCGTTGTCGACGCGAAAACGAACGAGGATATCACGCATAACGTCCTCACCCAGATCATCATGGAGGAAGAAGCGCGGGGAAAGAACATGCTTCCCGTCAACTTCCTGCGCCAGCTTATCTCCATGTACGGTGATTCGATGCAATCGATGGTGCCGCAATATCTCGAAGCCTCGATGGAGGCCTTCCGCAAGAACCAGCAGCAGTTTCAAAATGCGATGCAGGGGGCCTTTGGCGGAGGTCCCTTTGCCGAGATCGCCAAGCGCAACATGGAGATGCTGGAAGCGGCTGCAAGCGCGTTCAAGGGCGCCGGCCCCGAAAAGCTTGCGGCAACCGGGTCAAAAGACGATGAGATCGCGCAGTTGAAGGCGCAGCTTGAGGCTTTGAACTCCAAAATCGAAAAGCTCGGAAAGTAGGGCCGCGTCAGCGACCAAGCGTCCTCGCCAACCCCACAAATTCAGCGACGCTCACGGTTTCCGGACGCCGTTGTGGGTCTATGCCCGTCCGCTCCAAGGCATCGATGGCGCCTGCAACATTTTTCAGGCTTTGGCGCAGCATTTTTCGCCGCTGCCCGAATGCCGCGGCAGTGAGCCGTTCAAGGATTTTTGCATCCACGCCTTCGGGCGCATCGGCCGGTTTGATGTGCACCACCGCCGACATGACCTTTGGCGGGGGCGTGAAGGCGGAGCGGTGCACTTTCATCGCCAGCTTCACTTCGCACCGCCACTGCGAGAGAACGGAAAGGCGCCCATAATGCTCGCTGTTCGGCTGAGCCACGATGCGCTCGGCCACCTCCTGCTGAAACATGAGCGTCAGCGAACTCCACCAGGGTTGCCATTCCGTCTCGGTCAGCCAGCCGACCAGCAAGGCAGTGCCCACATTATAGGGGAGATTGGACACGATGTGGGCCTCGTCCCCGGTCAGCCCCCGGGCATCGACAGCCATGGCGTCATCCTCCACCACCCGCAGCTTACCGGGAAATGCATCCTGCAACTCGGCGAGGGCCGGAAGGCAGCGGCGGTCCCGTTCGACCGCGACCACTCGCGCTCCCGCCCGTAGCAAGGCGCGCGTCAGGCCTCCTGGGCCGGGACCTACCTCATAGGCGGTCTTTCCCTCGAGCGGGCCCGGAATGGCTGCAATTCTGTCAAGAAGCTGTTCGTCGAGCAGGAAATTCTGGCCCAGCGCCTTGCTGGCACGCAGGCCATGGCGAGCGATCACATCTCTTAGCGGTGGCAATTGCATGATGGCTGGCTCAGCCCGACGACCGGCAATAGGTGAGCCGGTTCTCCGCCGAAATTGCTGCGGTCTCGATTGCAGCAATCATGGCGCCGGGATGCGCTTCCCCCTTTCCGGCAATGTTGAAGGCGGTGCCATGATCAGGGGACGTGCGAACGATCGGCAGGCCCAGTGTCATGTTGACGCCATCGTCAAAATGCAGCGTCTTCACCGGAATAAGCGCTTGGTCATGATAAGGGCAAAGCGCCACATCAAAGGTTGCTCTCGCCCGATCATGAAACATGGAGTCGGCGGACCAGGGACCGCTTATATTGATCCCCTCTGCGCGAAGCTGTTCGATGGCGGGAGCGAAAATCTCGATCTCCTCCATGCCCAGCGCGCCTTCTTCGCCCGCGTGGGGATTGAGGCCGGCGAGCGCGACCCGCGGTTTGTCGATCGCGAAGTTCCTTTGCAGCCCCTTCACCGCTGCATGCGCCCGGGCTTTGATGAGATCGACGCTGAGCACCTCAAATACTTCCTTGAGTGGCATGTGCGTCGTGATCGGCACCACCCGAAGCGAGGGGCCCATCAGCATCATCACGGCGTTGGATCGCGCCACGCCGCAGCGTTCGGCGATGAATTCCGTCTGACCCGGATGGGTGAAGCCGACCGAGTAAAGCTGCTTCTTCGAAATTGGCCCAGTAACGATTCCGCCCGCTGATCCTGACCGCGCCAGTCCAGCGGACAGCTCCAGCGACTGGAGCGCACAGCGCGCGCCTTCATAGGTTGGCTGTCCGGGAGTAACCGGTCCGCACTCATCGATATGAAGGCAGGGGAGAGCCTCATTGAAGGCCGCAATCGCTTTGCTTGGATCCTCGATCCGGGCGACGGGACCGTCCCAGACGGCGGACAGGGACGCAACATCACCCACGGCAAAGAAGCAAGGCAATGCCCGCTCGTGCCGCTGCTCCCATGCCTTGGCGACAATTTCAGGACCGACGCCTGCCGGATCACCAAGGGAGACAGCGAAGGGGGCTATGCTCATACTATCGGCAGCTCCGTTCAATTATAGTCGATGACCGCATCCCGCCGCAGGTCGCGCAAATAGATACGCGCGCGCTTGTTGACCCGTTCGTCCTCCAGTTGCGCCATGATCTGCTCGAAGGAGGGCGCTCCGGCATCCTGCGGATCGTCACGGCCGCAAAGCACCAGCACTCGCACACCATCTTTCACTGATCCGAAGGGTGGGCTTGCCTGGCCGACCTGAAGGTTCGTCAACGTGTCCTGCAAGGGCAGCGGGAGATCCCGGATACGGATCTGATCATTGTCGACGACATCGGCGCCGATCTGGCCAGCGATTTCATTCGCGGTGCCGCAGCCCTGAATCTTGCGGGTAGCATTGGCAAATTCGCTGGCTTTGACGGATGCCTGCGCTTGCGTCGTGCCGGCGGGGAAGACAACGCTCAACTGTTTCAGGCTGAGAACTGCGTCCCGCGGGTCACTGGTGAGGACCTTGCGCTTATCTATGACATAGAGGATGGAAAAACCGCCAGGAAGCGAAACGGGTCCAGCAATCTGGCCTACCTGCATCTCTCGCGCCGCGACGGCCAACTCATTCGGAAGCTGTGCAAGCCGCACCCAACCGAGATCGCCGCCCACCGCGGCCGTCGACGCTTCGGAGAACTGCCGGGCATAGGCATGGAACGATCCGCCTTGCTGGATTTGTTGAATGATGTTCCTGGCATTCGCCTGAATCTGGGCGGCATTGTCCGGCGTGGCGGAGAGATAGATTTCGCCGACGCGATATTCGTCCTCGCCCTTGGCAGCTTTCAGCCGGTCGATGATTGACTGCACTTCCTCTTCGCCGACGTTGACGAAGGGCTGCACATTGCGGCGGAGCAGGCGGCTCCAGGCCAGTTCGCCTTCGATCTGGCGCTTGATGCTGGCGGAGGAACTGCCCTGGGTGCGCAGATATTCATTGAATTGCTCAGGCGAGCGGCCGAAATTCTGGGCGACGCGAGCATAGCTCTGTTCGATTTCGGCCCGGTCGACCGTGATATCGTTCGCCTTCGCTTCCTGGATCTGCAGCGTTTCGTCGATAAGATTGCGCAGGACCTGCAGGCGCAGCCTTTCTTTTTCCTCGTCGCTCACCTTGCCGCCATTGGCGGTGACAATGAGGGCGAGGCGCTGGTCCACGTCAGTGCCGGTGATGATCTCGCCATTGATGACGGCGGTAGCCTTGCGGATGTTCGGATCGGTTTTGCCGAACATGGTTACATCCTGCGGGATATTGAGGTTGTTCTGTTCCGGCGGCGGTGCTGGCGCCTGGGCCGATGCACCGCCCGCGCCTGCGGCAATGATCCCGCAGCAGGCCAAGGCCAACATGTTTTTCCTGAAAAGACGCCCCGGCCCGGTCTTCACCCGCAATCCTCGCTCCATTATCGCAAAATTCTCCAACACAGCCTGCTTCTGCCAACGATTGGCTGAACCGCAGCTTAGCAAGTGCACGCCACCACCTGTGGCGCCAGCTTCTCCGGCGGTTCTTTTATATGCCAAGATTCTTAAAAGCCAGCCGCAGCAGATAAGTGTTGCCGCGCCGGGCGTCACCTGCCTGCTGATAGTCCCGCCGCCAGGTCAGGCCCATCTCAAGGCAATCATCCTGATAAGCGATGCCGAGCCGGTGACGTACAGGTTCATACCCATCCGCCACGGAAATGGGATCTTCCTTACTGTCCGTCAGGTCCACGACGGTCGAACCGAAGACGGACCAGTAGCGCGTCACCTGCAGCCGCGCCCCTAAACGAAGCTCCTCGCGGTCCTTCAGA
The DNA here is from genome assembly GCF_035276005.1 of Rhizorhapis sp. Taxonomy (NCBI): domain Bacteria; kingdom Pseudomonadati; phylum Pseudomonadota; class Alphaproteobacteria; order Sphingomonadales; family Sphingomonadaceae; genus Rhizorhapis; species Rhizorhapis sp. The sequence continues at coordinate 19,250 of NZ_DATEMB010000014.1, read as the reverse complement.
TCTTCCACTTCAGGGCCGATATTGCGGTTGAGCCGCAAATAACCGACCATAACATAGGTGCTGCGCGAGCCCACCGTCGCGTCGATCTCATTCCGCCGAACGGCAAGGCTATCCTTGTCGAGGCGGTAGCGGTGGATCAGGCTGACAAAGTCCTTGTACCGGATCGTCGTGCGTCCGACGACATCGGAAACCCGCTCCGAAAGCCCGGTTCCGTCAGGAAACAGGGTTGCACGATTATTCAGCCGATAGCTCTGGCCCACTACAGCATCCACCGTCAGGCCGGGCCGGTTCAGCGAATATTCAAGGCCATAGGTAAGGCGCGTGCTGTCTTCAAAGCGATCATAGCCGGGGAAACGGTTGAGCGCGAACAGATTGCTGTCCTCCAACTCGACCCCTCTTGCGTCCTCATTCGGGACATTTAGGTTCGCAAGTTTGGGAGCTGCCACAATCTGGACCCGAGGCGTGATCTTTTGTGTGCCGCCGAACGCTTCGCCTATGAAGGGCCAGCGCACATCGATCGCCGCCGCTGCAATGCCCCGGGCTTCCCAGCCCTTGTCGCCCCGATAGAGCGCCGTCTCGGTAAGCAGGTTTTCGTCGCTGTGATAGATGTCGCCGCGCAGATAGGTGGTGAAGGTCACTTCCTGCCCAAGACCGGTGATCTTGCGCAGATCCCACTGCGCGCCGGCAAAAGCGCGCTGCGTGTCCTGCCCTTCGGTCCGGGTGATGGCCAGACTGTTGAACTGCAACTGGATCTTCCCGCCAAGCAGCGGATCGGTGAAACGGCGGCGGTAGTCCAGGACCGGAAGAGCGATGGGAACGGTGCCCTGATCCACTTCGGACCGCAGCGTTTGAACGGCCCATCCAGCAAGCGAGAAATAACTGCCATTGCCGATCCGCTCCGCTTCGATGGTGGAGCGCAGACGGTCATCGCGGCTGATGTCGTAGCGGCGGAGGAACGTCCGGTCCGTCGTCCACCGCAACGATCCGCTGACGCTCCAATATGGATCGAACTGAAACTTTCCGCTGGCATCTATATAGCCGCGCAGATCCTTCTCGGAATCCGCGGTGAGACTGGAGGATGTCGGCACACGCCGGCCATAGGTCGCATAGCCGGTAATCTGATAGGCGCCCTTGCTCAGCAGCGCTTGATAATTGGTCTCTACCATCGGCAGCACATCGGAATAGATGTGCGGCGTGACTGTCAGACTGCGATTGGTGCCGATCTGCAGGAAATAGGGCAGGGCCAGTTCCAGGCCGTTGGTCCGGTCATAGCGGATGTCTGGCACCAGCAGGCCCGATCCGCCACTTCCCCCGGCAGGATGGGAAAGACCGGGAAGGGGGATGAGCGGAAGCCCGAACAGCTCGACGCGCGCGCCCTTATAAGTGACTCGCCGTCGATGCGGGTCATAGATGACCCTTACCGCGCGGATCTGCCATGTCGGGTCCTTGGGACAGCCCTCGGCATCTTCGACGGCGCAGGGGGAATAGGCGGCATGTTCCAGCGTGATGACTTCATTTTGCCTGACGCCCCGCCGCGCTGCCAAACGGCCGCCGCGTTCGAGCACCAGCAGAAGGTTCTCAACCACCCCATCCTTCAGCGTGTCGGTGAGTTCGATCGAATCGCCATAGGCGATGTCCCCAGCAGGGTTGGTGACGGAGATATTCCCGGACGCATGAACTTGTCCTGTCGCGCGGTTCCACACCACCTTGTCAGCGCGCAAACGATTTCCTTCGCGCGAAAGCTGTACGTTGCCGCTGGCAGTCACTGTCTGGCTGTTATCATCATATTCCAGCTGGTCCGCCGCAAAGGCGATTTCTTCATCGCTCTGGGGTTGAGGCAGGTCCGCCGCTGCAGGCGCCTCTTCCACCGGCCTGGACAAATCCTGTGCCCGCGCCTGCGAAGCGGCGGCAAGCCCGGCCAGGACGGACAGCATGATCGCGCCACGCGCGGCAAGATGTATCGGCTTTGACGGCATGCATTCCCAGGCGGTTATGTCTGATCCAGCGCCTATCGCATCGCTTTGCGCTTGTCGCAATCGTGAAAGAGAGCTTTGCCTTGAATTGAGCGATGACCAGTTCTTTGGCCTTGTATATTTCCCCAAAGCGCTTTGCGTGCCGGGCAATGCTGCCTATGTGTCTCCTGTAAGTTCCTCGAAAACAGAGTCCTGAAGGATTAATTCATGCAAATTTCGATCAGCGCGACCCGGCCAGCCGCCGCCGACTCTCTTGCTTTCCTGGTGCGCAAGGACGGGATTTCCGATCTCCCCCTCACGGCCTCGCAGATCATCAGGGACGGGGCGTCAGCGGCCCGGTTTACCGGAGAGGCGGCTTCTGTTTTTGAGACCTTTGTTGGGGAAGGCGACAGGACGCTGCGTGTGCTCCTCACCGGCATCGGCGGCGGCACCCTTCAGGACTATGAAAAGGCCGGGGCGGCTCTGGCGGCGAAGCTTGGAACTTCAGGCGCGAGTTCTTTGGCGGTTGAATTCCCGGAAGGAACGGAAGGGGAGGGCGTGGCGCGAGTGGCGCTGGGCCTGACATTGCGTGGCTGGCGCATGGACACTTACCGGACTCGTCTATCCGACAAGCAAAAGCCGACGCTGAAGGATGTCACCCTCATAAGTGACGCAAAGGGAGCCAAGGAGGCCTGGGAGCGGCTTTCGGCCATCGCCGACGGTGTCGCATTTGCGCGGGAGCTGGTAACCGAGCCCGCAAATATCATCTACCCAGAAAGCTTTGTCGAGCGTTGCGAGCCCCTGAAGGCGCTTGGGGTGGAGATCACCGTTCTTGATGAAAAGCAGATGGCTGAACTTGGCATGGGGGCGCTGCTTGGCGTCGCCCAGGGTTCCGCGCGCAAGCCGCGCCTGCTGGCCCTCCGCTGGGACGGAAGCGGCGGCTCACAACAAAAACCAGCAGTTTTCGTGGGCAAGGGCGTAACCTTCGATACAGGCGGCATCTCGATCAAGCCCGCCGCCGGCATGGAAGACATGAAGTGGGACATGGGCGGTGCGGCAGCGGTCGCCGGCGTCATGAAGGCGCTGGCGGGACGCAAGGCGAAGGCGCATGTGGTGGGCGTCTGCGGGCTGGTCGAGAACATGCCGGGCAGCAATGCTCAGCGGCCGGGAGACGTGGTGAAATCCATGTCGGGCCAGACCATCGAAGTCATCAATACCGACGCTGAGGGCCGTCTGGTCCTTTGCGACGCGATGCATTGGGCGCAAAAGAATTTTTCGCCCGAGATCATGATTGATCTCGCGACGCTCACCGGCGCCATGATCATATCGCTGGGCAGCGAGCATGGCGGAATCTTTTCCAACGACGATGGGCTGGCCGAGCAGTTGCTGAAAGCTGGCAAGGACGCTGGCGATCCGCTCTGGCGTTTTCCGCTCTCCGATGCCTATAACAAGCTGATCGACAGCCCCATTGCCGACATGAAAAATGTCGGACCCCGCGGAGCCGGGTCAATTACCGCTGCGCAATTTCTTCAGCGTTTCGTCGAAAATGGCGTCAAATGGGCGCATCTCGACATTGCTGGCATGGTTTGGGCGGACAAGCCCGGAGCCACATGGGACAAGGGCGCAACCGGCTATGGAGTCCGGCTGCTGGATCAGTTCGTCTCCGACGTATTTGAAAAATAGCGGGCCAGGGACCGGTGCAGGTCGATTTCTACCAGTTGAGCCGGGATCCGGTGGAGCGGGTTCTTCCCTCCATCGCGCAAAGGCTGCTGGACAATGGCGACCGGCTTTTGGTCGTCGCGGCTGATCCGGAGCGGCTGGACCACATTTCCAAAGGCTTGTGGGGGGCGGGGGATGACAGTTTCCTCGCTCACGGCGGTGCTGATTGCGCCAACGCGGATATCCAGCCGATCCTGCTCGGCCTTGATTGCACAGCCGCCAATGGCGCTCGGAACATTGCGCTGGCGGACGGGCTGTGGCGAGATAAAGCGTTGGAATTCGACCGCGTCTTTTACTTCTTCGACCAGGAAACGATCGACGGCGCGCGCCAGAGCTGGCGGAGCCTTGCAAAGCGGGAAGGAGTTGAGCCCCGCTTCTGGAAACAGGAGGGGCGGAAATGGGTGCAGGGCCCATGAACATGAATGCGCCAAATGGCCTTGCGATGGACTACTGCCACCGCTAAAGGCCGGTCCAGCCTCAATTCATCAACATTTTGCCGGAGTTATTTCGCCATGGCCGCGACGCGCACTTTTTCGATCATCAAACCCGACGCTACCCGCCGCAATCTTACCGGCGCGGTCACCAAGATGCTGGAGGAAGCGGGCCTGCGCGTCGTTGCGTCGAAGCGTATCCAGATGACCAAGGAACAGGCCGAGGGCTTTTACGCCGTCCACAAGGAGCGGCCCTTCTTCAACGATCTCGTCAGCTTCATGATTTCCGGCCCGGTCGTGGTTCAGGTTCTGGAGGGCGAGGATGCCGTAAAGCGCAATCGTGACGTCATGGGCGCCACCAATCCCGCCGACGCTGCCGAAGGCACCATCCGCAAGGCGCTCGCCGAATCCATCGAAGCGAATTCTGTCCACGGCTCCGACAGCGACGAAAATGCCGCTATTGAGATCGCCTATTTCTTCAAGCCGGAAGAAATTGTCGGCTGAATGATTGTCTGATTCCCCTCCGTTTGCTGGAGGGGAAGGGGGCGACATGAAATGTGGTGCCTCCAACAGTCTCACCTGACCTTCCCTCTTCGGGAAGGTCAGGCCAAGGACTTCACTCCGTAGCCCTTTGCTGAAAGCCATCGAACCCGCTTTCAGTCTCCTCTCGTTCCTCAATATGAGAGACCCGGGCCGCGGGCGGTCCATCATGGGCAAGGGCGATGAAGCGCCGGATATCCTCCGCCGATCCTGCCACCACGGCTTCAACCGTTCCGTCCATCCTGTTCCGGACCCAGCCGGAGAGGCCCAGCGAGCGAGCGGTGCGTTCAGTCCAGTCGCGATAGCATACGCCCTGGACCCGGCCATGAATGCGCAATCTGCGGGCTGCCACGATCCGTCCTTCCGACCAGAAGGAGGATAGCAGCTTATCCTTCTCGCACAAATGCTGTCCACCGCCCTCAGGCGGGAGAAAAGACCCCGCTTTTTTCATCCAGCACATGCAGCAGACCATCGGCAATTGCAAAAAACGCGCCGATCAACCGCAACTCGCCAGCGCTCTCCTTTTCCCGCACGCAAGGAAATGTACGCAGATTGGCAAGGCTGACCTTCACGCCTTCCTGTTCCATCGCGCGTTGGGCTTCTTGCCCCTTGTCGTCTCCAAATTTGGCGACGACCCTTTCACGCGCGTCATCCAGCAGGTCGATCCAGTGCGCAATGAAGCCACCTTCACCCGGAGGGGCGTCCTTCAGTTCCTGGGTCAGCGCCGCATGGCAACCGCCGCAGCGGCCATGCCCCATGACCAGTACGTCCTTTACCTTGAGCACCTGAACGGCAAACTCAAGCGCAGCGGAAACTCCATGGCGGCCCGGCGTCGTCTCGAACGGCGGAACCAGGGCGGCGACATTGCGGACAACGAAGATTTCACCCGGATTGGTGTCGAATATCTGGGCGGGATCGACCCGGCTGTCTGAACAGGCGATCACCATCACCTTGGGACTCTGCCCATCCCGCAGCTCATCCCAACGTTCACGCTGCTCTTCCCAGCCTGTTTCCCGGAAGCGGCGATAGCCCGAGAGCATGTCGTTAAAGTCAGTCATGATAACCCAGCACCATCTCGAAAAAAATGTCCCAGGGTCCGAACTCCATGAAAAGCTCAAGCCCACCTACCGGTTAGGGATGACAGTTGGGGGTGGCAAGACATTAAAAGCGACGCTATCTGGACTATATGAACGAAGTCACCCGCATTTCACCTGAAGCGCAACCCCAGCGTCAACGCAAGCCTGATTGGATTCGCGTCAAGGCGCCGACCAGTGCGGGTTTCGCGGAAACGCGGCGGCTCATGCGGGCAAAGAATCTGGCCACCGTTTGCGAGGAGGCGGCTTGTCCCAATATCGGCGAGTGCTGGACGAAGAAGCATGCCACCGTAATGATTCTGGGCGACACATGCACTCGCGCCTGCGCCTTCTGCAATGTGAAGACGGGCATGCCCCGCGCAGTCGACAAGCTGGAACCCCAGCATGTGGCCGAGGCCGCAGCGCAAATGGGCCTCAGCCATATCGTCATCACATCGGTTGATCGCGACGACCTCCCTGATGGCGGCGCCAGCCAGTTCGTGAAGGTCATTCAGGCACTGCGCGAAATGACGCCGGATACGACCATCGAAATTCTGACACCTGACTTCCGCAACAAGGCGGATGCGGCGGTCGAGTCGATCGTTGCCGCCCGGCCGGACGTCTATAACCATAATTTGGAAACCGTTCCGCGGCTTTACCCCACGATCCGTCCCGGCGCGCGCTACTATGCCTCGCTTCGCCTGCTTGAGAGTGTAAAGCGGCACGATCCTTCCATTTTTACCAAGTCAGGCATCATGCTTGGCCTGGGCGAGGAACGTCTGGAGGTGCATCAGGTTATGGATGATATGCGTTCGGCGGACATCGATTTTCTGACCATGGGTCAATATCTGCAGCCCACGCCTCGCCACGCGAAGGTCATGGATTTCGTGACTCCGGAGGCTTTCGGCGCATATGCCGCCATTGCGCGGGCCAAGGGCTTCCTGCAGGTCGCATCCAGCCCGCTTACCCGCTCCAGCTATCATGCGGGCGAAGATTTTGAGCAAATGCGCGCCGCCCGCGAGGCCAAGCTCGCTAAAGCTGCGCAAGCCAGTGAGAACAATGCCGCATCATAGTGAAACTCGCCATCTGCCCTACACGCCAGAGCAGATGTTCGACCTCGTCTCCGACGTCAAACGCTATCCCGAATTCCTTCCCTGGGTAAGCGCCGTTCGGGTAAGATCGAACAATGACAGTGAGATGGTGGCCGACCTTATCGTGGGGTTCAAGGCGCTACGCGAGTCCTTCACCTCTCGCGTGCACAAGGTGCGGCCTACTGAAGTCGACGTCGATTATGTGGAAGGGCCGCTGAAGCACCTCCACAACCATTGGCGCTTCCGTCCGGATGGAAAGGGCGGTTCCTTTGTCGAATTCTCCGTCGACTTTTCGTTCAAGAGCCATTTGTTCGAAATGCTTGCGGGCCAGATGTTCGACAAGGCGCTCCGCAAGATGATAGGGGCTTTCGAAACCCGGGCGGACGAACTTTATGGCACCAAGGCGTCCGGCATCAGCAGTTCGAGCGCGCACAGCGCCGCCTGAAGCCTTACGCCACCGCGCCCTTCATTCTCGAACAGGCGCGTGTCCGCGATTATATTTTCGGGATCCTCCTCCTTTTCTGCGCGAGCAAAAACCACCGTTCCCACGGGCTTTTTCTCGCTTCCCCCTTCGGGTCCCGCAATACCCGTAATGGCTACGGCAACGTCCGCTCCTGATCGTGTGAGTGCGCCCTGGGCCATACCCCAGGCCACAGCGATCGAAACCGCGCCAAAGGTTTCAAGAACGTCCAGGCTGACCTTCAGCAATTCCATTTTCGATTCGTTGGAATAGGTCACGAGCCCGGCTTCAAAGACATCGGAGGAGCCCGGAATTTCCGTCAGGGCGGCCGATACAAGGCCGCCTGTGCAGCTCTCGGCTACCGCGACCCTGCGGCCAGCGGCGCGATTGGCCTCGACCACTCGCTGTGCAGCATTGACGAGTTCAGCAGGCAGAAGGGTGTCAGGCATGTCCTAGAATACTCCCGGAAGGGAAAGGGTGGCAATGGCCTGCGCCGCGATTCCTTCACCACGCCCGGCAAAACCGAGGCGTTCCGTCGTGGTGGCCTTGATGCTCACGCGGGAAGGTTCGACCGAAAGAATCTCGGCTACGCGATTTCGCATGACCTCCCGGTGCGGTCCCACTTTGGGCGCTTCGCAAATGATGGTGACGTCGACATGCTCGATCCGTCCACCGCGAGCCACCACGCGGTCCCGGGCATGCGCCAGAAACAGGAATGAGGGCGCCCCGCGCCATTTCGGGTCGGAAGGCGGGAAATGGCTGCCGATATCGCCTTCTGCCAACGCACCGAAGATGGCGTCCGTCAGCGCATGAAGGGCCACGTCCGCATCGCTATGGCCGCTAAGACCCTTGTCATGGGGGACGCGTACCCCGCAAAGCCAAAGCTCTTCGCCCGATACAAGCCGATGGACATCATAGCCCATGCCGGTTCGAACGGAGGCTTTGCTCATCAGCCGTTCCTCCGCGATGGCAAAATCCGCGGCGTGGGTAAGCTTCTCCAGCATGGCATCTCCTTCGACCAGCGCCACATCATGTCCGGCCGCTCTGGCGATCTGGGCATCGTCCGTTGCCTCAATGCCGCCGGTCCAATTCCGGTGGGCGGCAAGAATTGCGTCAAAATGAAAAGCTTGCGGCGTCTGTACCCGCACCAGGCGAAAGCGGTCGACGACCTCGCCCAGGCTTCCATCCTCCCGCGCCAAAGTGTCCACCACGGGCAATATCGGAACAGCGGCGGGAGCGCGCTCTAGTGCCTTTATCAGCCGGTCAATCACTCCCCTAGGCAGCAAAGGACGCGCCGCGTCATGAATGAAAACCAGGTCTGCTCCGCCACTCCCGGCAATATGCTCAAGCCCCGCGCGAACGGATTGTTGACGGGTAGCGCCCCCTGTGACGCAATAGGGGATAGGACGGGCATCAAGCGCTGCCCTGATATTGTCCGCCTGTCCCTCGCCGGTAACCAGCAGGATTTCACTGATGGCATCATGGCCGGAGAAAGCGTCGATCGCATGGGCCAGCAGGCTTTTCCTTGCGATCTGCCGGAATTGCTTTGGAACCGTTCCACCCGCGCGCTCCCCGCGGCCTGCGGCCATGATAAGGGCTACATTCCTCTTGTCCTGCGTCATGAGCGGCGCCATAGCGCAGCCTTCCCTTGCCCGCCAGCGCCATAACCGCTATGGGGTGCCTGTTTTTTAGGCAGGACGATGCGCAAACTCCAACCCATTTCCGTCGGGCCGGTGCAGATCGGTATTCCCGTGATCCTGGCGCCCATGACGGGCGTCTCGGACATGCCGTTCCGTACGCTGGTCCGCCGCTACGGCTCGGGCCTCAATGTCACGGAGATGATCGCCAGCCAGGCGGCGATCCGGGAAACCCGCCAGTCGCTTCAAAAAGCCGCCTGGCATCCGGTGGAGGAGCCGGTTTCCATGCAACTTGTCGGCTGCACGCCCGCCGAAATGGGGGAAGCGGCGAAGCTCAATGAGGATCGCGGCGCCGCCATTATCGACATCAACATGGGTTGCCCGGTCAGGAAAGTCGTGAATGGGGAGGCGGGAAGTGCCTTGATGCGCGACCTGCCGCTCGCGACCGCCCTGATCGCTGCGACCGTGAAGGCCGTCAAGGTGCCGGTCACTGTCAAGATGCGCATGGGTTGGGACCATAACAGCCTCAACGCGCCCGAACTCGCGAGGATCGCCGAGGATCTGGGCGCCAGGATGATCACGGTTCACGGCCGCACCCGGTGCCAAATGTACAAGGGCAGCGCCGATTGGGCATTTGTCGGCAAGGTCAAGGAAGCGGTGAAGATACCGGTCATCGTCAATGGCGACATCTGCTCCATCGAGGATGCCGAAACGGCGATTGAACAGAGCGGAGCCGACGGCCTCATGATCGGCCGCGGGACCTATGGAAAGCCATGGCTGCTGGGGCAAGTGATGCACTGGTTCATGACCGGGCAGCGCCGGGCGGACCCTTCCATCGACGAACAATATGCGGTTATTATCGAGCATTACCGGGCGATGCTCGACCATTATGGGCCGCAGGTAGGGGTCAATATGGCCCGCAAACATATTGGCTGGTACACCAAGGGACTGCCGGGATCGGCGGAATTCCGCAATGCCGTCAACCAGGAAGCCGACGCAGCCACCGTGCTCGACATGCTGGAACGTTTCTATTCGCCATGGTTGAGCAGGGCAGCGGCCTGAGCGGGATGGTGCCCGCGCCGCCTCAAGGGACGCATGTGGAACCGCCCGGCCTTTCGGACATCTTCATTGCCCTGCCAGTGGCCGCGCTCATAGTCGATCCGGACAATCGGATCGTGAATGCGAATGTCCGAGCCGAAAGCCTGTTCAACATGGCGCGTTCGGCAATTGTGGGCAGCAATGTCGCACGCACGATCCGCATTGCCGATATGACGGCGCGGCTTGATTTCTGGAACACCGACAAGCCGCTTTCCGCCTATGACATCAGCGTCCATTGCGGCCGCACTCCCGCCATGGAGGTGGACCTGATGATCTCGCCCATCGCCGATCAGGAGGGCTGGCGCGTAGTGGCCATACATGCCCATAGCCAGGCGCAAAAGATCGCGCATCGCCGGGCCACTGGCGGCACGCGTTCCGCCATGGGGGCGGCCGCTATCCTGGCGCATGAAATCAAGAATCCGCTTTCGGGCATCCGAGGAGCCGCTCAACTGCTAGAAGGCAGCGGCGATGAAAGCGCATCGGCCCTTACGAGGCTGATCTGCAACGAGGTGGACCGGATCGCCGCCCTGATCGACCGGATGCAGGACTTTACCATCGAGCAGCCATTGGAATGCGGCGCGGAGAATATCTACCCGCTTCTTGACCGCGCCGTGGAGTTGGCCGCCGCTGGCTTCGCCCGGAACATCAAGCTTGTCCGGCAATATGATCCGTCCTTGCCCTTTGCGCTGATCAATGGCGACGCCTTTGTCCAGATCATGCTCAATCTTATCAAGAATGCCGCAGAAGCTCTTGAAAATATTCCAAAGGGTGAGATCCGCATAACCACCGCCTATCGCCATGGCGTGTCCGTGATGATCGAGGGCCAGGGCAACGCCTCCCTGCCCATCGAGGTTCAGATCTCCGACAACGGCCCCGGCGTTCCCGACCATATCCGCGAGCATCTTTTCAATCCCTTCATTTCCACCAAACGGGACGGGCAGGGGCTTGGCTTGGCGCTTGTCGACAAGCTGGTCCGGGACATGAACGGCCTCGTTCAATATTCACGGGATCTGGAAAGCAAGCGCAGCATCTTCCGCATATTGCTGCCGATGGCATTGGATAGGATATGAGCCCTAAAGGACGCATCTTGGTGGTGGACGATGACCAGGCCATCTGTATGGTCGTGGGAGAGGCGCTTCGCCGCAGCGGCCATAAGGTGAAGACGTCCGGTACGATCGCCGAGCGGTCGCAGCTTCTTCGAAGCTTTGCCCCGGACATATTGATCACTGACGTCAAGCTGCCGGACGGCGACGGCCTGGACGATGTCGCCAACATCATTGAGCGTTGCCCTGACATCAGCGTTATCATCCTTTCGGCCCAGAACACGCTCAACACTGCGGTACGAGCTACCGAAAAGGGTGCCTTTGAATATTTGCCCAAGCCCTTCGACCTCAACGAGCTTTCTCGTGCGGTCAGTGACGCGCTACTTAAGAAGCATAAGGACGTGGAAGGGCAGGAGCAGCCGGCAGACGAAAATGATGGCCTGCCCCTCGTCGGCCGCTCGGCCGCGATGCAAGAGGTCTATCGCACGATCGCCCGGGTGATCTCCAACGATCTTACCATTCTGGTTCTTGGCGAATCCGGCACTGGCAAGGAATTGGTCGCGGAGGCCATTCACAATCTTGGTCGCCGCCGCACGAAACCCTTTGTTGCCATAAACATGGCGGCCATTCCTCGCGAATTGATTGAATCGGAGCTTTTCGGTCATGAAAAGGGTGCTTTCACCGGCGCCCAGGCACGCACCGCGGGAAAGTTCGAACAAGCGCAGGGCGGAACGCTATTTCTGGACGAGATTGGCGACATGCCGATGGAAGCGCAAACCCGCCTTTTGCGGGTGCTTCAGTCAGGCGAATTCACGAGCGTCGGCGGGAACAATCCCATCAGGGTGGATGTGCGCATTATTGCCGCGACCAACCAGGACCTGCCGTCCCTCATCAGTCAGAACAAGTTTCGCGAAGACCTTTATTACCGGCTGAACGTCGTGCCTATCCACTTGCCCGCCCTGCGCGAGCGTCGCGACGATGTGCCGCTGCTCGCCCGGCATTTTCTGGACCTTGCCGCCAATGACGGCCTTCCGCGCAAGATGCTGGCTGAGGACGCTGCCCGGCTGCTCTCGCAATATAGCTGGCCAGGAAATGTGCGGGAGCTTCAGAACCTCATGCAGCGCCTTTCGGTGCTTTGCCGGGAGGACGTGATCAGCGCCGGAGTGGTCCGGCAAATCCTTCCCGCCTCGCAGATTTCCCCGGAACATTATGGCGAATCGGTGGAACAGCTCAGAAGCGCCGTTCGGACCTGGGCCCGCGAGAATTTGACGGTAGGCAGCGGAGCCACCATGGCGTCAGGAGAAGAGGATATTCTTCACGAAGCGCTCTTGTCGGTCGTCGAACCTGTGCTATTAAAAGAGACGCTGCGCAGTGTCGATGGCAACCAGATCAAGGCGGCGCAACTGCTTGGTATAAACCGCAATACGTTGCGTAAAAAGCTCACTGATTACGGCCTTGACCCGGCCGAACTTCGTCGAGGCGACTGAATAATCCGCCTTTTTGCCGCATAATCCTAAAATCTGTGTTTTAATGGCAACGCCGTTGTTGTATCCCTGCAACGATGGAGAGTTTGGCTGAGCTTCAGCACGATGGTGAAATGACGTCATGGCGTAGGCGCCTGGCGCAGTTGCGGCGCAATCCACATCTCGCCACCATCGTCGAAGCAGGAACGCTTCTCATCTCGGTCTCTGTTGCCGTCATCACTTATCTTGTCATTTCGGGACAGGACCAGCCCGAAAGGCTGCTGACGCCTCCGCTGGTTGCTCTTTTGCTGGTGGCGAACCTGGTTCCCGCCATCGCATTACTGGTGCTCCTCGGCCGTCGTGTGGCGAAGCGCCGCGCCGCCCGGTCGTTGATCGGCGGCGATGGTCAGCTCCATGTGCGGCTGGTCGCGATTTTCTCGATCATCGCGAGCGTGCCGATGCTGCTCGTGGTGATTTTCGCCTCGCTGCTCTTCCAATATGGCGTCCAATTCTGGTTTTCGGACAATGCCCGCACCATGCTCCAAAATGCCAGCGGGCTCGCGCGCGGCTATTATGAGCAGAACAAGAAGGAAGTGGGCGAGGAAACGGTCACCATGGCGGGAGACCTGCGCGATTATCTGACGCAGGCGTCGGTCAGCAGTCCCGAATTTGCTGAAGGCTACATCTTCCAGGTCGTGACCCGGAAGCTGAACGAATCCGCCATTATCCAGATCGGAACGGACGGCGTTGCCCGCACCGCCGCCATGGTGGATCCGGATAATCGCGCTGCCGAAAACCGCATCACTCCAGACGTCGTCGAACAGCTTAACAAAGGCGCTAATGTCGTTGTGAAGGCACGGGCAGACCGGATCGAAGCGGCGACGCTGCTTGATCCGCAGCAGCGCATCTACCTCTATGCTTCCCGCGACTCCGACGTTCCGGCTTTCAGCCAGATGGAGCGGGCGAGGGCGGTCCTTGCGGATTATGACGACTTCACCCAGCGCTCCCGTGCGCTTCAGTTGCAATTCAACGCCGCCCTGTTCGTGGGCTCGCTGCTCCTGGTCGGCATAGCCGTCTGGATTGCCCTGGCAGTGGCTGACCGGCTCGTCCGCCCGGTGGCGGAGCTTGTTGACACCGCCCGGAAGATCACCGCCGGCGATCTCTCCGCCCGGGTTCCTGGGCCTCATACGCGTGACGAGGTGGGCACGCTCGCAAGCGCCTTCAACAGGATGACGCAGAGGCTGGAGGCGCAGACGCGGGCGCTCGTCAATGCCAATAGCCAACTCGACAATCGCCGCGCCTTCATTGAGGCAGTGCTTTCAGGCGTGACCGCCGGCGTTCTGTCGGTGGATCAGGAGGGCGCGATCCGGCTGCTCAACAGCTCTGCCAAAGCCATCCTGCAGCATGATGGCAGCGAAATTGTGGGGCAGCCGCTTTCGGCCCTGTCTCCCGAACTGTCCGACCTTTTGAATTCGGACGAAAGCGCGGCGATCGTCCAGATCAAGGTCAATACTGACCTTCGCACCCTGGCGGTCAAGGTGGTGAAGGACGCATCCGGTCATGTGCTCACCTTCGATGATATCACGCAACAACTCTCCGACCAGCGCCGCGCCGCATGGTCGGATGTCGCGCGCCGGATCGCCCATGAAATCAAAAATCCTTTGACCCCCATCCAGCTCGCCGCCGAACGCCTCCAACGCCGCTATGCCGACGAGGTGACCAGCGATCAGGGCACATTCAAGCGCCTGACCGGCACCATTGTCCGTCAGGTGGGGGATCTTCGCCGTATAGTCGATGAATTCTCCTCCTTCGCCCGCATGCCAAAGCCCGTATTCCGGCGGGAGGCCCTGGCCGATATCGCCCGCCATTCGCTTTTCCTTCACGAAGTCGCCCATCCCGAAATCGCCTTCAGTTTCGACAATCAGGCAGGCGTAGCCGAGGTCGTGTGCGACCGGCGGCAGGTCGGGCAAGCGCTCACGAACATCGTAAAAAATGCTGTGGAAGCTATTGAGCAGAAATGGGAAAATTCGCCCGGTGGGGTGATCGGCATGCAGCTGTTCAGGGATACGCATGGCCAGTTCGTTATCGAGGTCCGGGACAATGGCGTTGGCCTTCCGGCCGAACGGGAGCGTATCCTGGAACCCTATATGACCACGCGCCAGAAAGGCACTGGCCTTGGCCTGGCGATCGTAAAGAAGATCATCGAAGAGCATTTCGGCGCCATCCAGTTCGAGGATGCGCTGGGAGGCGGTACATGCGTCCGGATCATTCTTGATCCCCACATGCTTGAGCGGCTCGACGAGGGCACGGACAACAAGACTGAAGACAGGGTAATGACCACCGATGGCGCTTGATATTCTGATTGTCGATGATGAAGAGGACATCCGTGAACTGGTTTCCGGAGTGCTCGAGGATGAAGGCTATGAGGCGCGCACGGCCGGTCACAGCGACGCTGCCCTGGGCGCCATTGATGAGCGCCGTCCTTCCCTTGTGCTGCTCGACGTATGGCTGCAGGGTTCCCGGCTGGACGGGCTCGAATTGCTTGATGAGATCAAGAAACGCGACCCCTCTCTCCCGGTTCTGGTCATCTCCGGCCATGGCAATATCGACACTGCCGTAGCCGCCATTCGCAAGGGCGCGGTGGACTTCATTGAAAAGCCGTTTGAAGCCGACAAGCTGCTCCACCTTGTCTCTCGCGCTACTGAAACCGACCGTCTCCGCCGCGAAAATGAAGCGCTGAAGGCGAGGGTAGGGCAGGACGACGAACTTACCGGCAACAGCAGCGCCATCAATTCGGTGCGCGCGACGTTGAAGCGTGTTGCGGGCACCGGCAGTCGCGTGCTCATTTCCGGCCCCGCGGGCGTGGGCAAGGAAGTGGCCGCCCGCATGCTTCATAGCTGGAGCGGCAGGGCAGAAGCGCCTTTCATCATTCTGGCAGCCGCCCGGATGACGCCCGACCGGGTCGAGGAGGAGTTGTTCGGTATTGAGGACGGCAATGGCATGGTCCGGCCGGGCCTGCTCGAACAAGCGCATGGCGGGACGCTTTATCTCGATGAAATTGCCGACATGCCGCTTACCACTCAGGGCAAGATCCTGCGCGTCCTGACCGATCAGAGCTTCACCCGGGTGGGTGGCCAGCGGCTCGTCAAAGTGGATGTCCGCGTCATTTCCTCGACGGCGCGCCAGCTTTCCGCTGAAATCGAACAGAAACGGTTTCGCGAGGACCTGTTCTACCGCCTTAACGTCGTTCCGGTGAGCATCCCGCCCTTGAGCGACCGCCGGGACGACATTCCCGCCCTGGTGGAGCATTATCTCGCCCGCTACGCGGCCGAACGCCGCGTGCGCTCGCCGGACATGGCCACTGACGCCATGGCTGCGCTGCAGGCCTATGAATGGCCAGGCAATGTGCGCCAGCTCCGCAATGTCATTGAACGTACAATGATTTTGGCTCCGGGCGATCGCATCGCCCGCATTGACCTCGACATGCTTCCGCCGGAAATTATCGGCCGGCCATCGCAGGATGGTGTCAGCCAAACCGCGATCATGGGGGCCCCTTTGCGGGAAGCCCGGGAAAGTTTTGAGCGCGAATATCTCAAGGTCCAGATCAAGCGATTTTCGGGGAACATTTCGCGCACTGCGACCTTCATAGGCATGGAACGCTCAGCGCTGCACCGGAAATTGAAGCTGCTGGGCATCAGCGACAGCAAGGGGGGCGACGAATAATTTTGCTCCCGCGAAAACAGTTATCGTTTCGACACCGTTTCCATGGGAGCGGCAAGTGGCTATTTTCCTTGAGCTGTCCAGCGCCAAAGAGGTGCATGGGAAGAGAATGAGGATAATTTATTGCGCTGCACAATAGACCTGGGCTGCGAATCGGGTTATGCCTATGGTCGGATCTCCCGATGCGCGGGGACGGCAGACGCCATGCAACGGCGCGACGCGGGCCATGACCCGCCAATAATGGAGCTATTCATATGGCCGAAAAAGTAAACAATCTTCAGGACATCTTCCTGAATTCCCTTCGTAAATCCAAGACCCCCGTCACGATGTTCCTGGTGAAGGGCGTCAAGCTCCAGGGCATTATTACCTGGTTTGACAACTTCTCTGTCCTCCTACGGCGCGATGGCCAGTCGCAGCTCGTGTACAAGCACGCCATTTCAACGGTTATGCCGGCTCAGCCCATGGACTTGGCTGAAATCAGGAAAACCTTTGAGGACAATCATCGCAAACCGCGGCTGCTGCAGGAAATTTTCTTGAATGCAGTCAGGAAGTCCGGTCATCCCGTCACCATGTTCCTGGTGAATGGCGTAATGCTTCAAGGCGAAATTGCCGCTTATGACCTGTTTTGCATGCTGCTCGAACGCGACGGCATGGCGCAGCTTGTCTACAAGCACGCCATTTCCACTGTGCAGCCTGCCCACCCGCTCGACCTGACGGCCGAGGGTGAAAACGGGGACATGGACGAGGATTGAGCGTTTTCAACCGTGAGGCGGAGAACGGCGTAACCCGCGGCACTCGCGCGGTTATCGTCCACGCCGATCAGATGAAGAACGGGCGGGACATTGATGCCCGTCTTGAGGAAACTGTAGGGCTCGCCGCCGCGATCGGTATCGATGTGCAGGCGAGCCAGGCCTTTCGAATGCGCAGCCCCCGTCCTTCGACGCTTTTCGGCAGTGGACAGGTGGAAAAGATCCGCGATCTGGTAGAAGAAAATCAGGCCGAACTTGTCATTGTCGACAACAGCCTGACGCCGGTCCAGCAAAGCAATCTCGAAAAAGCGACCGAAGCGAAGGTCATCGACCGCACCGGCCTTATCCTTGAGATATTCGGCGAACGCGCGGCGACAGCCGAGGGGCGCTTGCAGGTGGAACTCGCGCATCTGGATTACCAGGCGGGTCGCCTTGTACGGAGCTGGACCCACCTGGAAAGACAGCGTGGCGGCTTCGGCTTCCTTGGAGGTCCTGGCGAAACCCAGATCGAGGCTGACCGGCGGATGATCCGTGACAGAATGGCGAAGCTTCGCCGGGAGTTGGATCAGGTCAGCCGTACCCGCGGACTTCACAGGGACCGAAGGAAACGGGCCCCTTGGCCGGTCATTGCGCTTGTCGGTTATACCAATGCAGGCAAGTCCACTCTTTTCAACCGTTTGACTGGCGCTGACGTCATGGCGGAAGATCTGCTCTTTGCCACGCTTGACCCCACCATGCGGCAAATCTCGCTGCCTGGGCTGGACAAGGCTATTCTTTCCGACACGGTGGGTTTTGTCTCCGACCTTCCGACGCAGCTCATCGCCGCTTTCCGCGCCACCTTGGAAGAGGTGGTCGCAGCCGATCTCATCGTGCATGTGAGGGACATCTCGCACCCCGACAGCGAAGCGCAGCGGGATGATGTCCTCAATGTTCTGGAAGAACTCGGCCTTGGCGGGGAAGGGGCGTCGCCAATGATCGAGGCATGGAACAAGACCGATCTGCTTGATGCCGAAGAGGCGGCCTACGTCCGTGAAACGGCGGCACGCAGGGAGGATGTCTCTCTTATATCAGCTCTTGATGGTGTGGGTGTGGATGGTCTGAGGCGGGTGATGAGCGAGAAACTGACCGCGGGCAGCCAGGTTCGCAAACTTCTTCTCTCCAGCGACGATGGCGCGTCGCTTGCCTGGCTTCATGCCAATGGCGAGGTTCTGGACAGCAAGGTGGAAGATGGACAGTTGCGCGTGACTGTGCGCCTGACCGATATGGCGCACGCGCGGTTTCTGGCGAGGGAATAGGCCCCCAAGCAGAAGAAGCATTCATCTGGCAATCTTGGCTTGTTGCCAATAAGCCTCTTGTTCCTCCAGCGTCAGTTGGGGAAAGTCCGACCCCGCCAACTCTTCCATCTTTCGAAAGCGCCTTTCAAATTTGGCGTTGGCGCTGCGTAGCGCCTGTTCAGCATCGACCTTGTGATGGCGGGCAAGATTAACCACAGCAAAGAGCAGATCGCCAATCTCCTCTTCCTTGTCTTCCCGTGAGGAAGCAGCTTCAACTTCCTCAATTTCCTCATAAATCTTAGAAACGACTCCTTCGGTATCCGGCCAGTCGAAGCCCACGCGAGCCGCGCGCTTTTGCAGCTTTTCGGCCCGAAGCAGGGCGGGGAGGGCAGACGCTACGGCTGCCAGGGCGCTCCCATCTTCCTGCTTTTGACGCTCGGCGGCCTTGATCTCCTCCCAGCCCGGAAATTCGCTATCTTCACCGAAGATGTGGGGATGGCGGCGGGTCATCTTGTCGCAGATGTTGCGGATCACGGTCTCAAGCGAAAAATGCCCTTGCTCCTCCGCCATGCGGCTGTGGAATACGACCTGCAGCAAAAGATCCCCCAGTTCATCGGCCAAAGCCGCCATATCGCCCTTTGCGATCGCGTCAGCGACCTCATAGGCTTCCTCGATCGTGTAGGGGGCGATTGTCGCGAAACTCTGGGCCAAATCCCATGGGCAGCCCAGCTCAGGATGCCGCAGCCGTGCCATGATGTCAGACAGGGGAATGATGTCGGGAGGAGCACTGGTGGTCATGCCATGCTTGTGCCCGATCAGGAGAAATTTGGAAACGCCATATCTTCTTCGAGCATTTCGGTGTTCCTGCCGGTTAGAGAAGTCACAATCTCTGCCATTTAGAAATGACACCGTTTGAGGACAGCAGGGTCTGCGTGGAGCCCTCGGGATAGCGCAACGCAGACCCTGCTGAAAGCGTGACAGTGGTGGGGAAGGGTACGGA
>NZ_DATEMB010000013.1:0-63054 GCF_035276005.1 Rhizorhapis sp. | reverse complement strand
AGGGGGGGCGGGGCTGTAATTACGTAGATCCCGCATCTGGCCGACCGTGCCGGCAACGAAAACAGGCTGAAAATCCCGGCCGATTGGCATTGACCATGAGAGGCGCCGGAGCTATAGGGCGCGCCTGCTTTGCGGCTCGCTGGCCGGGAATCGCTCCCGAACTTCCGCTTCAGGGCAGGCTTTTTGAGCTTGAACATTGCCGGGTGCCTGTACGGACCTGGGGGGTCATGGACCGCCGGGGTCTTTTTTCTATTGGGAATATCCCAATGGCGCAGGTGGGCCGGTAAAGTAACTAGACAAAGGTGAAGGGCTTCATGCCGACGATTAACCAGCTGATCCGCAAGGGTCGCGAGCCGCAGAAGGCGCGCTCGAAAGTTCCCGCGATGGAGGCGAACCCGCAAAAGCGCGGCGTTTGCACTCGCGTCTATACCACGACCCCGAAAAAGCCGAACTCGGCTCTGCGCAAGGTTGCCAAGGTTCGCCTGACCAACCAGCGCGAAGTCATCAGCTATATTCCGGGTGAAGGTCACAACCTTCAGGAGCATAGCGTGGTACTCATTCGCGGCGGCCGCGTACGCGACCTTCCCGGTGTGCGCTACCATGTGCTGCGCGGCGTTCTGGATACCCAGGGCGTCAAGGACCGTAAGCAGAGCCGTTCCAAATACGGCGCGAAGCGTCCGAAGTAAGAAGGGGAGACCAGAGCCATGTCACGTCGTCGTCGCCCTGAGAAGCGAGTTATTTTGCCCGATCCCAAGTTCGGAGATCAGGTGCTTTCCAAATTCATGAACAGCGTCATGCTGGACGGCAAGAAGTCCGTTGCGGAATCCATCGTCTATGGCGCGCTTGAGACCATCGAGGCCAAGGCCAAGAAGGATCCGCTGCAGATGTTCCATGATGCCCTCAACAATGTGAAGCCGGGTATTGAAGTCCGCAGCCGCCGTGTTGGCGGTGCGACTTATCAGGTCCCGGTTGAGGTTCGTCCGGACCGCGCACAGGCGCTGGCTATTCGCTGGCTGATCTCCGCCGCGCGTTCGCGCAGCGAGACCACCATGGCGGCCCGCCTTTCCGGCGAACTGCTCGATGCTGCGAACAATCGTGGCAATGCGGTCAAGAAGCGGGAGGATACCCACCGCATGGCCGAGGCGAACCGTGCATTCTCGCACTATCGCTGGTAATATTTGATTGCTATGGCCCCGCCCGAGTGTGGGGCCATAGCAATCCCTCGCACTCTATTTGAACGAACGCGCCGGTTGTGCCGGCACATGGAGTATAGATCATGGCCCGCAGCCACCCGCTCGAGCGTTACCGCAATTTTGGTATCATGGCGCATATCGACGCCGGAAAGACGACCACGACCGAGCGTATTCTCTATTACACCGGCAAGTCCTACAAGATCGGCGAAGTCCATGACGGCGCCGCCACAATGGACTGGATGGAACAGGAGCAGGAGCGCGGCATCACCATCACGTCTGCTGCGACGACTTGTTTCTGGCAGGACCACCGTCTGAACATCATCGACACCCCCGGCCACGTCGACTTCACCATTGAAGTGGAGCGTTCGCTGCGCGTGCTCGACGGCGCCGTGGCGGCGTTTGACGGCGTTGCGGGCGTCGAGCCGCAGTCGGAAACGGTGTGGCGTCAGGCGGACAAGTACAAGGTGCCGCGGATGTGCTTCATCAACAAGCTCGACCGCACCGGTGCCAATTTCTATTATTGCGTTCAGACGATCATCGACCGTCTGGGCGCGACCCCGGCCGTGCTTTATCTCCCCATCGGTGCGGAAAGCGATTTCAAGGGCCTGGTCGACCTGGTCGAAAATCGCGCGATCATCTGGAAGGACGAGAATCTCGGCGCTGAGTTCAGCTATGAGGAAATCCCGGCTGATCTCGCCGACAAGGCTGCCGAATATCGCGAAAAGCTGATCGAGCTCGCCGTCGAGCAGGACGACGAGGCGATGGAAGCCTATCTTGAAGGCAATGAACCTGACGTCGCGACGCTCAAGGCGCTGATCCGCAAGGGCACGCTCAATCAGGCGTTCGTGCCCGTGCTGTGCGGCTCTGCGTTCAAGAACAAGGGCGTGCAGCCGCTGCTCGACGCCGTCGTCGACTATCTGCCGAGCCCGCTCGACATTCCCGACGTCCAAGGCGTCAACCCCGACAGCAACGAGCCGGACAGCCGTGCCACGGCCGACGATGCGCCGTTCGCGGGCCTTGCGTTCAAGATCATGAACGACCCGTTTGTGGGCTCGCTCACCTTCCTTCGCGTCTATTCGGGCACGCTGACCAAGGGCAGCTATCTGAACTCGGTAAAGGACAAGAAGGAAAAGATCGGCCGCATGCTGCTCATGCATGCGAACAGCCGTGAGGACATCGACACGGCCTATGCCGGCGACATCGTCGCCCTTGCAGGCCTGAAGGAAACCACCACCGGCGATACGCTGTGCGCCGAGCGGCAGCCGATCATCCTGGAGCGCATGGAGTTCCCCGAGCCGGTTATCGAGCTGTCGGTTGAACCCAAGACCAAGGCCGACCAGGAAAAGATGGGCATCGCGCTCAATCGTCTGGCTGCCGAGGATCCTTCCTTCCGCGTCTCGACCGACCATGAATCGGGCCAGACGATCATCAAGGGCATGGGTGAGCTTCACCTCGAAATCCTCGTCGACCGCATGAAGCGCGAGTTCAAGGTCGAGGCTAATGTCGGCGCGCCGCAGGTGGCTTACCGCGAATATCTCGGCAAGAAGGTCGACATCGACTATACCCACAAGAAGCAGTCGGGTGGTTCGGGTCAGTTCGGCCGCGTGAAGGTGACCGTCATCCCCGGCGAGCGCGGTTCGGGCTTCCAGTTCTTCGACGAGATCAAGGGCGGCAATATTCCGCGCGAATATATTCCGTCGGTCGAGAAGGGCTTCCGCGAGACGGCTGAGACGGGCTCGCTGATCGGCTTCCCGATCATCGACTTTGAGGTGCACCTCACGGACGGCGCCTATCACGACGTCGACTCGTCGGCGCTGGCGTTCGAAATCTGCGCCCGCGGCGCGATGCGTGAAGCGGCTCAGAAGTCGGGCATCAAGCTCCTTGAACCGATCATGAAGGTCGAGGTCGTGACCCCGGAGGAATATCTGGGCGACGTCATCGGCGACATGAACTCGCGGCGCGGTCAGATCCAGGGCACCGACACGCGCGGCAATGCGCAGGTTGTCGAGGCCATGGTGCCGCTCGCCAACATGTTCGGCTATGTGAACCAGCTCCGCTCCTTCACCCAGGGACGCGCGAACTATTCCATGCAGTTCTCGCACTATGAAGAAGTGCCGCAGAATGTTGCCGACGAAGTGAAAGCAAAGCTGGCATAATTATTTTTTGATGCTATGAGCGCCACTTCGCGAGGCGTCCCCAAGCGGTCAAACCACGATATTTGGACAAGAAGGTAGGGAAAAATGGCGAAAGCTAAGTTTGAGCGGACGAAGCCGCACTGCAATATCGGCACCATCGGTCACGTCGACCACGGCAAGACCACGCTGACCGCGGCCATCACCAAGGTTCTGGCCGAAACCGGCGGCGCCGAGTTCACCGACTATGCCAACATCGACAAGGCGCCTGAAGAGCGTGAGCGCGGCATCACCATTTCGACGGCGCACGTCGAATATGAAACGCCTGCCCGCCACTATGCGCACGTCGACTGCCCCGGCCACGCCGACTATGTGAAGAACATGATCACCGGCGCCGCGCAGATGGACGGCGCGATCCTGGTGGTGAACGCTGCTGACGGCCCGATGCCGCAGACCCGCGAGCACATTCTTCTCGCCCGTCAGGTCGGCGTGCCTGCTCTGGTCGTTTACATGAACAAGGTCGACCAGGTCGACGACGAGGAACTGCTTGAGCTCGTCGAGCTCGAAGTCCGCGAGCTGCTGTCCAGCTACGACTTCCCCGGCGACGATATTCCGATCGTGAAGGGTTCCGCTCTCGCCGCCCTCGAAGGCCGCGATGACAATATCGGCAAGAGCTCGATCCAGGCTCTGATGGAGGCTGTCGACAGCTACATTCCACAGCCCGAGCGCCCGATCGACAAGCCCTTCCTGATGCCGATCGAAGACGTGTTCTCGATCTCCGGCCGTGGTACGGTTGTCACCGGCCGCGTCGAATCCGGCATTGTGAAGGTTGGTGAAGAAGTCGAAATCGTCGGCATCAAGCCCACCAAGAAGACCACCGTCACCGGCGTTGAAATGTTCCGCAAGCTGCTCGACCAGGGCCAGGCTGGCGACAATATCGGCGCGCTGATCCGTGGCGTGGGCCGTGAAGAAGTTGAGCGCGGTCAGGTTCTGGCCAAGCCCGGCACGATCACCCCGCACACTGACTTCGACGCTGAAGTCTATGTCCTGTCGAAGGAAGAAGGTGGCCGTCACACGCCGTTCTTCGCCAACTACCGTCCGCAGTTCTACTTCCGCACGACCGACGTCACCGGTGAAGTTGTTCTGCCCGAGGGCACGGAAATGGTCATGCCCGGCGACAATGTGAAGCTGGCCGTTAAGCTCATTGCCCCGATCGCCATGGACCCGGGTCTCCGCTTCGCTATTCGCGAGGGCGGCCGTACCGTCGGTGCAGGGGTTGTCAGCTCGATCACCAAGTAATATAGGCAGCGGGCCGTTCGAATCACTGGGTTCGAGCGGCCCGAATTTTTTCGCCGCCCCGGATCGTTCCTCTCCGGAATGCAAATTCTAGAGGACAAGCAGGGGCGGTTTGTTTTTTGGCTCTTTCTCATCGGTAATGGACATGGAAACGCAGAATATCCGCATTCGCTTGAAGGCTTTTGATCATCGTGTGCTCGATCAGGCCACCGGCGACATTGCCGACACCGCCCGCCGCACTGGTGCGCTCATCCGCGGTCCCATTCCGCTGCCGACGCGCATCGAAAAGTTTACGGTGAACCGCGGCCCGCACATCGACAAGAAGTCGCGGGAGCAGTTCGAGGTCCGCACCTACAAGCGCATGCTTGACATTGTGCAGCCGACGCCGCAAACGGTCGACGCGCTGATGAAGCTGGATCTGGCTGCCGGCGTAAACGTCGAGATTAAATTGGCGTAAGCCAATTTGTCCCGGGCTTGGTCCGGGGCCCAGGGTGGCTTTAGCTGGCTCTGGTTTCCTGCCTTCGCAGGAATGCAAGTTTGGGAAGCGAAAGCTTCCAAGGCGAATAGGGATACCGCACGGATCGCCTTCGGGCATTTACCGTGGTCCTGGTCCCCCGTCGCCTCCGCATTAGTGGAGGCATCCAGCCCAGACGGGGTGATTTGAATTTGGGTTGGCCGCAAGGGAGAAATCCTGAGCGGTTTTTTCGTTGGATACGCCCGCCGCTTCAGGTGGGCCTCTGTTGGGAGAACTGATCATGCGTACTGGCGTGATCGCGAAGAAGATGGGAATGACTCGCCTGTTCCAGGACGATGGCCGCCACGTGCCGGTCACTGTCCTCAGTCTTGAACAGTGTCAGGTCGTTGCCCGCCGCGAGGTCGAAAGGGATGGCTATGTTGCCGTTCAGCTCGGCGCCGGCGCCGCGAAACCGAAAAATGTCGCCAAGCCGCAGCGCGGCCACTTCGCCAAGGCTGAAGTGGAGCCGAAGCTGCAGGTTGCTGAATTCCGTGTCGCCGATGACGCGCTGCTGGACGTTGGGGCCGAACTTTCGGCCGACCATTTCGTCGCAGGCCAGTTGGTCGACATCACTGGACATACCCAGGGTAAGGGCTTTGCGGGCGCGATGAAGCGCTGGGGTTTCGGTGGTATGCGCGCCACCCACGGTGTTTCGATCTCTCACCGTGCGCACGGTTCGACCGGTAACCGCCAGGATCCGGGCCGCGTCTTCAAGAACAAGAAGATGGCGGGCCATATGGGCGACCGTCAGCGCACCCAGCAGAATCTGGAAATCGTCCGCACCGACGCAGAGCGCGGCCTTCTCTTCGTAAAGGGCAGTGTGCCCGGTTCGAAGGGCACGTGGCTGCTCGTCAAGGATGCGGTAAAGGTCGCTCGCCACGCCGAGGCGCCTTATCCCGCCGGCCTCAAGCAGGCTGTGAACAACAATGACGCTCCCGCGAACACGCCGGCTGAAGAAGCTGCTGCTCCGGAAGCCGCAGAAGGCCAGGAGGGCTAAACCATGAAGGTCAAGGTTCAGACCCTCGACGCGCAGGGCAATGGCGACCTGGAGCTCAATGAGGCCGTATTCGGTCTTGAGCCCCGCGCTGACATCCTGCATCGCGTCGTCACCTGGCAGCTCGAAAAGCGCCGCGGCACCGCCCGCGCTGCTCGGGAGCGCAGCGACGTCGCCCGCACCGGCAAGAAGTTCGGCCGCCAGAAGGGTGGCGGTACGGCCCGTCACGGTGACCGCAAGGCGCCGGTCTTTATCGGCGGCGGTAAGGCTCATGGTCCCCGCGTTCGCGACTTCAATCCCTCGCTGAACAAGAAGGTTCGCGCGCTGGGGCTCAAGATGGCGCTGTCCGCGAAGGTCAAGGATGGTTCGCTGGTCGTTCTCGACAATCTCGATGTTGCCGAGGGCAAGACGAAGGTGCTGGCTGGCCAGCTCGAAGCGCTGGGCCTTGCCAAGAAGGCTCTGTTCATCGACGGCGACGCTGTCAATATGAGCTTCGCCAAGGCATCGTCCAACATCGTGGGCGTCAATGTGCTCCCCGCCGTGGGCGCTAATGTCTACGACATTCTGAAGCATGACCAACTGGTGCTCACCCGCGCCGCGGTCGAAAAGCTGGAGGCGCGTTTCAATGGCTAAAAAGCAGGCTCAGGCCATCGACAACCGCCATTATGACGTAGTTGTAGCGCCGGTCATCACCGAGAAGTCGACGCTGCTGTCCGAGCATAACGCCGTCGTTTTCAAGGTCGCCAAGGATGCGTCCAAGCCGGAGATCAAGGCTGCGGTGGAAGCGCTGTTCGGCGTGTCCGTGAAGGCCGTCAACACGCTTGTCCAGAAGGGCAAGACGAAGCGCTGGAAGGGGAAGCCCTACACGCGTTCGGACGTAAAGAAGGCGATCGTGACGCTGGCTGAAGGTCAGTCGATCGACGTCACCACCGGTATCTGAGGCGGAAGAGAATAATGGCACTCAAGCATTATAATCCGACAAGCCCGGCCCAGCGCGGCCTGGTTCTGGTCGACAAATCCGGCCTCTGGAAGGGCAAGCCCGTCAAGGCACTGACCGAGGGCAAGCGTAAGACCGGCGGCCGCAACAACAAGGGTCATGTGACCTCGCGCGGCATCGCGGGCGGCCACAAGCAGCGCTATCGTTTCATCGATTTCAAGCGCCGCAAGTGGGACATGGAAGCGACGGTGGAACGTCTGGAATATGACCCCAACCGCACAGCCTTCATCGCGCTCATCAAATATGAGGATGGCGAGCAGAACTATATTCTGGCGCCGCAGCGCCTCGCCGTTGGCGACAAGGTCGTTGCAGGCAAGAAGGTGGACGTGAAGCCCGGCAACGCCATGGAGCTTTCGCAGATGCCGGTCGGTACGATCATCCACAATGTGGAGATGAAGCCGGGCAAGGGCGGCCAGATTGCGCGTTCGGCAGGCACTTATGCGCAGCTTGTCGGCCGTGACCGGGGCCTTGTCATCGTTCGCCTGAATTCGGGTGAGCAGCGTTACATTCGCGGCGAATGCATGGGCACGGTGGGCGCGGTCAGCAACCCTGACAACGCCAATACCAACCTTGCCAAGGCAGGCCGCAATCGCTGGCTGGGCCGCCGTCCGCTGACGCGTGGTGTGGCCAAGAACCCGGTGGACCACCCGCATGGCGGCGGTGAAGGCCGCACCTCGGGCGGCCGTCATCCGGTGACCCCGTGGGGCAAGCCGACCAAGGGCGCCCGCACCCGCCACAACAAGGCGACCGACAAAATGATCATCCGGTCGCGTCACGCGAAGAAGAAGAGGTAAGAGATGGCCCGCTCCGTCTGGAAAGGTCCTTTCGTGGACCTGCATCTGCTGAAGAAAGCGGAAGCCGCGCAGGAAGCTGGCGGCCGTGCGCCGATCAAGACCTGGTCGCGCCGCTCCACCATTCTTCCGCAATTCGTTGGCCTGACGTTCAACGTCTATAATGGCCGCAAGCATGTTCCCGTTTCGGTGAACGAAGACATGGTCGGTCACAAGCTGGGTGAATTCGCGCCGACGCGCTACTTCCCCGGTCATGCCGCCGACAAGAAGGGCAAGCGCTAATGGGCAAGCAGGCAGCTCCCCGTCGGGTAGCCGACAATGAAGCGCTGGCGGTTGGCACCTCCATCCGCGGCAGCGCGCAGAAGCTCAACCTGGTGGCGGCGCTCATCCGCGGCCGGAAGGTGGAAGAAGCGCTGAACATCCTCACCTTCTCCAAGAAGGCGATGGCGGTTGACGTTCGCAAGGTGCTGGCCTCGGCCATCGCCAACGCGGAAAACAACCATAATCTGGACGTCGACGCGCTGGTCGTGGCGGAGGCTTCGGTGGGCAAGAGCATCACGATGAAGCGTTTCCATGCGCGCGGCCGCGGCAAGTCGACCCGTATCCTGAAGCCGTTCAGCCGGGTCCGCATCGTCGTTCGCGAACAGCAGGAAGAAGAGGCGTAAGTCATGGGTCAGAAGAGCAATCCGATCGGGCTTCGCCTGCAGATCAACCGGACCTGGGACAGCCGCTGGTTCGCGGAAGGCCAGGATTATGGCCGTCTGCTGATGGAGGATCTCAAGATCCGCCAATATATCATCAAGAACCTGCCGCAGGCCGCGATCTCCAAGGTCGTGATCGAGCGTCCGGCCAAGCTTTGCCGCGTCAGCATCTATGCCGCGCGTCCGGGGGTCATCATTGGCAAGAAGGGCGCGGACATTGAGAAGCTGCGCCGGAAGCTGGGCGAGTTCACCTCCAGCGATGTGAGCCTGAACATTGTCGAAATCCGCAAGCCGGAAATCGACTCCAAGCTCGTTGCGCAGGGCGTCGCCGACCAGCTCGAGCGTCGTGTCGCCTTCCGCCGGGCCATGAAGCGCGCGGTGCAGTCGGCCCTGCGTCTGGGCGCCGAAGGCATCCGCATCACCTGCGGCGGTCGCCTGGGCGGCGCGGAAATCGCCCGCGTGGAATGGTATCGCGAAGGCCGCGTTCCGCTGCACACGCTGCGCGCGAATGTCGATTATGCCGAGGCCGAGGCCCACACCGCTTATGGCGTGTGCGGCATCAAGGTGTGGATTTTCAAGGGCGAAATCCTTGGCCACGATCCGATGGCGACGGACCGGCTGATGATGGAAGCGCAAACATCGGGGGTCCGGCCGGCGCGATAAGAGGGCAACCTTGAGCGTCGCCTGATCGGCCGAACCAACGGTGTCAGAAGGTAACAAGACATGCTGCAACCAAAGAAAATGAAGTTCCGCAAGGCCTTCAAGGGCCGGATCAAGGGCGATGCGCCCGGCGGCACGACCCTCAATTTCGGTTCCTATGGCCTCAAGGCCCTGGAGCCCGAGCGCGTTACCGCGCGTCAGATCGAAGCGGCCCGCCGCGCGATCACACGCCACATCCGCCGTCAGGGCCGCTTGTGGATCCGCGTCTTCCCGGACGTGCCGGTTTCAAAGAAGCCTGCCGAAGTCCGTCAGGGTAAGGGCAAGGGTTCGGTCGAATATTGGGCAGCGCGGGTGAAGCCCGGCCGCATCCTGTTCGAACTGGACGGCGTGCCCGGTCCGCTCGCCGCCGAGGCGTTCAGCCGCGCAGCGATGAAGCTGCCGATCAAGACTAAGGTCGTGGCGCGTCTCGGCGACACGTCGCATCTGGGAGCATGACAATGACCAAGATTGCCGACCTCAAGGTGAAGACCGACGATCAGCTTTCCGAGCAGTTGGGTGAGCTGAAGCGGGAGCAGTTCAACCTGCGCTTCCAGGCTGCGACCAACCAGCTCGAGAAGCCGAGCCGCATGCGCGAGGTGCGCCGCGCCATCGCCCAGATTAGGACCCTTCAGACTGAGCGCTCGCGCGCCGCTGAAGCGAAGTAAGGAAGGAAAGACCATGCCCAAGCGCGTGCTGACGGGAACGGTTGTTTCCGACAAGACCGACAAGACCGTGGTGGTGAAGGTGGAGCGCAAGGTGAAGCACCCGCTCTACGGCAAGATTATCCGCCGGTCGAAGAAGTACCATGCCCATGACGCGGAAAACGCGTTCAAGGAAGGCGAAACCGTGCGGATCGAGGAGACCGCGCCGATTTCCAAGCTGAAGAGCTGGAAGGTGATCGAGCGCGTCGATACGCGGAAGGCGCCCGAAAAGGCGGCATAAGGAATAGAAGTCCCGTTCGCCCGGAGCTTGTCGAAGGGCATTTCTTCTCTTCTGAAGGAGCGAAGAAGCAGGAATGGGACTTCGACAGGCTCAGCCCGAACGGTCGATAGACCAGAAGGGTTGTGAGATTTGAGTGGAACCCCCGGGACATCCCGGAAGGCCAATTGAGAAGGAACCGGATCAATGATCCAGATGCAGTCAAATCTTGATGTCGCTGATAACAGCGGCGCCAAGCGCGTCCAGTGCATCAAGGTGCTGGGCGGGTCGAAGCGGCGCTTCGCCGGCGTCGGCGACATCATCGTCGTGTCGGTGAAGGAAGCTGCCCCCCGCGGTCGCGTGAAAAAGGGCGACGTGCACCGTGCCGTCATCGTCCGCACCGCCAAGGACGTCCGCCGTCCCGACGGTTCGGTCATCCGCTTCGACGGCAACGCCGCCGTTCTGGTGGGCAAGAATGACGAGCCCATCGGCACCCGCATCTTCGGCCCGGTCGTGCGCGAACTGCGCGCGAAGAAGCACATGAAGATCATCAGCCTGGCTCCGGAGGTACTGTAATGTCCGCTGCCAAGATCAAGAAGGGCGACAAGGTGGTTGTCCTGTCCGGTAAGGACAAGGGCCGCACCGGCAATGTCGTGAAGGTTCTGCCCAAGGACGGCAAGCTGGTCGTCGAGGGTGTCAACATCGCTGCGCGCCACCGCAAGCCGACCCAGCTCAACCCGCAGGGCGGCATCGAGCGTTCGGAAGCGCCGCTGCATATTTCCAAGGTGGCTATTGCCGATCCGAAGGACGGCAAGCCGACCCGCGTCCGTTTCGAGGAAAAGGACGGGAAGAAGGTCCGCGTGGCCGTAAAGTCCGGGGAGACCATCGATGGCTGACAAATATGTGCCTCGGCTGAAGACCGTCTATGACGAGAAGATCGCCAAGACGATGACCGAGAAGTTCGGCTACAAGAACGTCATGGAAGTTCCGAAGATCGAGAAGATCGTTCTGAACATGGGCGTTGGCGAAGCCACCCAGGACAAGAAGAAGGTCACCTCGGCGGCTGAGGAAATGGAATTGATCGCTGGCCAGAAGCCGGTCATCACCAAGGCCAAGAAGTCGATCGCCCAGTTCAAGCTGCGCGAAGGCATGCCGATCGGTGCCAAGGTGACTCTGCGCCGCGAGCGGATGTACGAGTTCCTCGACCGTCTGGTGACGATCGCGATGCCCCGCATCCGCGACTTCCGTGGTCTGAACCCTAAGAGCTTCGACGGCCGTGGCAACTATGCTTTCGGCATCAAGGAACAGATCATCTTTCCGGAAATCAACTATGACCGCATCGACAAGGTGCGCGGCATGGACATCATCGTAACCACCACCGCGAAGACGGACGACGAGGCCCGCGAACTGCTGCGCCTGTTCGGTTTCCCGTTCCCCGCAGAGGCAGAGAAGCAGGCCGCGTAAGCGGTGCTGCTTCCTTACAGGAAAAGGAAGAGAACTTAAGTCATGGCGAAACTGAGTTCGATCAACAAGAATGAGCGTCGCAAGAAGTTGGTGAAGAAGTATGCCAACAAATATGCGAAGCTGAAGGCAGTTGCGGCGGATGAAAGCCTGGATGAAACCGAGCGTCTGATCGCGCGCCTGAAGCTGGCGGAAATTCCCCGCAACGGAAATCCCACCCGTGTCCGCAACCGTTGCGAAGTGACGGGCCGTCCGCGCGCCTATTACCGCAAGTTCCGGCTGTGCCGTGTGCAGCTCCGCGATCTGGCCAACAAGGGCCTGATCCCCGGCGTCACCAAGTCGAGCTGGTAAGGATAAGATAGATGGCATTGACCGATCCTCTGGGTGATATGCTCACCCGCATCCGCAACGGCCAGCAGGCGCGCAAGGACAGCGTCGTGAGCCCTGCATCGAAGCTCCGCGTGCGCGTCCTCGACGTGCTGCAGCGCGAAGGCTATATCCGCGGCTATGCCGAGGAAGATCTTGGCAAGCACAAGGGCCTGCGCATCGAGCTGAAATATTTCGAAGGCCAGCCCGCGATCCAGCATGTCGCGCGCGTGTCGAAGCCCGGCCGCCGCGTCTATTCCGGTTCGAAGGAACTGCCCGTGGTCCGCAACGGCCTTGGCATCACCATCGTTTCGACGCCCAAGGGCGTGCTGTCCGATCAGGAAGCGCGTGACCAAAATGTCGGCGGCGAAGTCCTGGCGGAGGTATTCTGACCATGTCACGCATCGGAAAACGTCCGGTCGCCATCCCTGCCGGGGTTACCGCGACCATTGAAGGCGGCCTGCTCTCGGTCAAAGGACCCAAGGGCACGCTCACCCTGCCGCTCGCTGACGAAGTCACCTATGCCATCGAGGATGGCGCGATTTCGGTCCAGCCAGCCAATGCCACCAAGCGTGCCCGCTCCTATTGGGGCATGCAGCGTACGTTGGTGCAGAACCTGGTGACGGGTGTCACCGAGGGCTTCAGCAAGGTGCTGGAAATCACCGGCGTCGGGTACCGTGCCAATGCGCAGGGCAAGAACCTGAAGCTGCAGCTCGGCTACAGCCACGATGTCGATTTCGCCATCCCCGAAGGCATCGAGATCAAGACCCCGGACAACACGACGGTCGAAATCTCAGGCACCGACAAGCAGAAGGTGGGCCAAGTCGCGGCTGAAATCCGCCGCTGGCGCAAGCCGGAGCCTTATAAGGGCAAGGGCATCAAATATCGCGGCGAGTTTATCTTCCGCAAAGAAGGCAAGAAGAAGTAAGCCATGGCGAAACTCTCTCTCTTTGAACGGCGCCGTCGCCGCGTTCGCACCGCCCTCAGGAGCCGCGCGGGTGGCAAGGCGCGTCTGTCCATCCACCGCTCTGGCAAGCATATCTATGCCCAGGTCATTGACGATGCGGAGGGCAAGACCGTTGCCGCAGCGTCGACCCTGGATAAGGATCTGCGCGGCACGTCGGGCGCCAATGCGGCCGCTGCTGCCGAAGTCGGCAAGCGCGTTGCTGCAGCCGCCACCAAGGCCGGCGTGACCAAGGTCGTTTTCGACCGCGGCGGCTTTCTTTTCCACGGACGCGTCAAGGCGCTGGCGGATGCCGCGCGTGAAGGCGGATTGGAGTTCTGATCATGGCAGAAGAAAACAACATCGAAGCCGAAGCCGTCATTGGCGTTGAAGGCGAAGCGCCCCAGCAGGAAGGCCGGGGCCGTCGCGGACGCGGTGGCCGTGGCGGAGAACGCGGCGAGCGTGGCGGCCGTGGCCGTCGCGACGACCGTCGTCCCCGCGAGGAGGAGCAGGGCGAAGAGCTGATCGAAAAGCTCGTCCACATCAACCGCGTTTCGAAGACGGTGAAGGGCGGTAAGCGCTTCGGTTTTGCCGCGCTCGTGGTTGTCGGCGATGGCAAGGGCCGTGCGGGCTTCGGCCATGGCAAGGCTCGCGAAGTGCCCGAGGCGATTTCCAAGGCGACTGCTTCGGCCAAGAAGAAGATGGTTCGCGTGCCGCTGAAGGAAGGCCGCACGCTGCATCATGATGGCAAGGGCCATTTCGGCGCCGGCAAGGTGACGCTGCGTTCGGCTCCGGCCGGTACGGGCATCATTGCGGGCGGTCCGATGCGCGCTGTGTTCGAGAGCCTGGGCGTTGCGGATGTGGTGACCAAGTCGGTCGGCACCTCCAACCCCTATAACATGATCCGGGCGACCTTCTCGGCGCTTGGTGAACAGACCAGCCCCAAGTCGGTGGCCCAGCGTCGCGGCAAGAAGGTTGCCGACCTGCTGCGCCGTGGCGGCGCTTCCGAAGCGGTTGCGCAGGCTGACGCTGAAGCGATTGTGGAGTAAGCCCCCATGGCGAAGATCAAGATCAAGCAGACGGGCTCGCCCATCCGCCGCCCTGAAGCCCAGCGCAAGGTGCTGGTCGGCCTTGGCCTGAACAAGCTGCACCGGGTCGTGGAACATGAAGATACGCCGGAAATCCGGGGCATGATCCAGGCGGTGCGTCACATGGTCGAGGTGGTTGAATAAACCCGGCAGGCCCCTCTCCTTCAGGGGAGAGGGAAGTTAGCGCGAACATAGCGAAAGCGAGTGCAAAAATATGAAACTGAACGACATTTCCGATAATGCAGGCGCGCGCAAGGGCCGCATGCGCGTCGGCCGGGGCATCGGCTCGGGCAAGGGCAAAACCGCCGGTCGCGGTCAGAAGGGTGCGAAAGCGCGTTCTGGCGTTTCGATCAACGGCTTCGAGGGCGGTCAGATGCCGCTCCACATGCGCCTGCCGAAACGCGGCTTCAACAATATCTTCCGCAAGGACTATGCTGAAGCCAATCTGGGCGCGGTGCAGAAGGCGATCGATGCTGGCAAGCTCGATGCGTCGGCGACCGTCGATCAGGCGGCGCTGAAGGCCGCTGGCCTGGTGCGCGGCGGGAAGAATGGTGTCCGTCTGCTCGCCAAGGGCGACTTCAAGGCGAAGGTCAGCTTCGCTGTTGCCGGCGCTTCCAAGGCAGCCGTCGAGGCGGTGGAAAAGGCTGGCGGCAAGGTCGAGATCCTTGCCAAGGCGAAGGCTGCAGCGGAATAAGCATCGGCCGGATAGTTGCGTGAACGACCCCGCCTGCCCAAATGGTGCAGCGGGGTCGTCATGTTTCTGGCTAACCTAGTTGCCGGACGGACCCATCTCCCGGCGTTGTGGCTATCGGACGGCGCAGGAGATGGATTCCTGCTTTCGCGGGAATGATGAAAGGCATTCGACTTCCCGCACGCAGCCCGCTAAGGGATTCCATCAAACGCTTCCCGGCGCATGAATATGATCGAGGTTTAAGGCAAATATGGCATCGAGAGCCGACCAGCTTGCATCCAATCTGAGCCTGGCGAAATTTTCCCAGGCCACTGACCTCAAGAAGCGCCTCTGGTTCACCCTGGGTGCGCTGATCGTGTTCCGCTTCTTGAGCTTCGTTCCGCTGCCGGGTATCGATCCGACAGTGCTTTCGCAGCTTTATGCCCAGACCAAGGGCGGTGTTCTCGATATCTTCAACACCTTTTCGGGTGGTTCGCTGGAGCGCATGAGCCTCATTGCGCTGGGTGTCATGCCCTATATTACCGCGTCCATCGTGGTGCAGCTCGCGGCATCTCTCTCGCCAACGCTCGCCGCCATCAAGAAGGAAGGCGAAAGCGGGCGTAAGAAGCTCAACCAATATACCCGCTATGGCACGGTCGGCCTGACCGCCATTCAGGGCTACTTCATTGCCGTCGGTCTTGAAAGCTATGGGGCGCAATCGGGACTGCAAGCGGTGGTCGAGCCCGGCATGCTGTTCCGCGTCGCGGCCGTCGTCTCGCTGATCGGGGGCACCATGTTCCTGATGTGGCTGGGCGAGCAGATCACCAGCCGGGGCATCGGCAATGGCGTGTCGCTGATCATCATGGCGGGCATTGTTGCACAGCTTCCGGTGACCCTCACCAATTTGTTTCAGAGCGGCCGGGAAGGTTCGATCTCCGGCCTGCTCATCATGGGGGTCATAGTGCTGGCGCTGGGCCTCATCGCCTTCATCTGCTTCATGGAGCGGGCGCAACGCCGCGTGCTGATCCAATATCCCAAGCGCCAGACGCGTCAGGGCATCATGCAGGCGGACCGCAGTCACTTGCCGCTAAAGGTCAACACGGCGGGCGTTATTCCCCCCATCTTTGCCTCATCGCTGCTGCTGATGCCGCTTACCATCTCTCAGTTCGCGGGCAATCGTGTCGCGGGTGAAAGCGCCTGGGGTGATTTCATTATTGAGCTCAACCAGTGGCTCGCCCATGGCACCCCGGTTTACATGGCGCTCTATGGCCTTGGCATTGTGTTCTTCTGCTTCTTCTACACGGCTGTTGTCTTCAATCCCGAGGAAACCGCCGAGAATCTGAAGCGCAATGGCGGCTTCATTCCGGGTATCCGGCCGGGCAAGAATACCGAAACCTATCTGGATTATGTGCTCACCCGCATCACGGTGATCGGCGCAGCCTATCTGGCGTTTATCTGCCTTGTGCCGGAATTTCTGATCGCTCGCGCGGGCATTCCCTTCTATCTTGGAGGAACCAGTCTGTTGATCGTCGTGAACGTTACAGTAGACACGGTGACGCAGATTCAGAGCCATCTCTTGGCCCATCAATATGGGGACCTCATCAAGAAGGCGAAGCTAAAGGGCGGACGCCTGCGTTAAACTGGCTTCTTACAGGGGAGTAAGCCACTCATGAACATAATTTTACTGGGGCCTCCGGGCGCAGGAAAGGGCACCCAGGCGAGCCGTCTTGAGGCGGAGCGCGGAATGGTCCAGCTTTCAACGGGGGATATGCTGCGGGCGGCAGTGAAGGCAGGAACGCCGATCGGCCTCAAGGCAAAAGCCGTCATGGACGCAGGAGAACTGGTTTCCGACGAGATCGTGTCAGGTATCATCGGCGACCGCCTGGACGAATTGGGCGCTGACACCGGCGTCATCTTTGACGGTTATCCCCGGACCGCCGCCCAGGCCGAATCCCTGGATCAGATTCTTGCCGACCGCGGCCGGACACTTGATCATGTCATTGAACTGGCGGTGGATGAGGATGCGCTGGTCGAGCGAATTACCGGCCGCTTCACTTGTGCGGCCTGCGGCGAGGGTTATCACGACAAGTTCAAGCTGCCCGCGAAAGAAGGCGTCTGCGACAAATGCGGGGGGACGGATTTCAAACGCCGGCCGGACGACAACGAGGAGACGGTTCGTACCCGCATGGCGGAATATCGCGCTAAAACAGCGCCGATCCTCCCGATCTACGAAGCGCGGGGAATTGTCAGCCGGGTGGATGGTATGGCCGATATGAAGGAAGTGTCGTCCGCGATCGGGGCCATACTCGAGGGCTGCTGAGAGGGACCCTGTTTGTGGATTGGGCTTGTCGAGGAGAGCTGAAGGCGCCTCGACAAGCGACGCCTGGCCGACAACATGATCCCGGGTTGACACTGCGAAGGATGAGGGGGCTTGCCTCCGCCGGAGCACCAATACAGCCTGAGACAGGCAAGTTCGGAAAACTGCTGAAACAATTGCCCAAAAATGAAAACCGCCCCTCTGGCTTTAGGCCCGGGGCGGTCGTTCAAATCAGGCGAAGAGGACGGTAGAGTAGGTCAGTACGTTGACTGCCACCGTTACCAGGCCCACCGCCCCGTAGAGCGCGATGCGCATTTCAATTGCTCCTTGCAGTTTTCTTGCATCGCGGCCCTATGCCGCCGAGAGAACGTTCGCAAACGCAAAAAAATTATTGCAGTTGCACAAAACGCAACAACTCACGGCGCCTTTCCACCGGCTCGCCGTGCTCCATCCCCTCAAACCGCCTTGCAGCGGCGAACCTTCAATCTGAGCAATCGTTGGCCTTGAGCTGTCGAAGCCTGACCAGAGCGATGCCGCCAGTCGGCGCCGGGGGCATATTCTTTCTTCTGAAGAAAAAAGGGGACTTCGACAAGCTCTGCCCGAACGGCGGTTCGCTAGACTGGTGGAATGAGCAGTAAGCAAGTGGTCAGAGCTTGGCGTTGCGCAGAATGAGCTCCCTTGGGAAACACAGCGTCACAGCATGTCCCCGTTCGGATTTTCACAAAATAAGGTTCCAACCCGCTTGAAACTGCATTAACCGGCGCGTTGATCCCAAGGTGAAGAAGGCGAATCCATGACTGTTCCGGGCCACGAATCCATCCTGATCGTCGACTTCGGCAGCCAAGTGACTCAGCTCATTGCCCGCCGCGTCCGCGAAGCCGGCGTGTATAGCGAAATTGCCCCCTTCAGCATGGCTGCAGAGGCCTTTGAGCGGATGAAGCCGAAGGGGATCATTCTCTCCGGTG
This sequence comes from Rhizorhapis sp., assembly GCF_035276005.1. Taxonomy (NCBI): domain Bacteria; kingdom Pseudomonadati; phylum Pseudomonadota; class Alphaproteobacteria; order Sphingomonadales; family Sphingomonadaceae; genus Rhizorhapis; species Rhizorhapis sp. The sequence continues at coordinate 45,009 of NZ_DATEMB010000013.1, read as the reverse complement.
GTCCCGCGTCCGTGACTGATGAAGGCAGTCCCCGCGCGCCGCAGCAGCTTTTCGAGGCGGGCATCCCTATCCTCGGCATCTGCTATGGCCAGCAAGTGATGACCGCGCAGCTCGGCGGCAAGGTTGAAGGCGGCGAGAGCGGCGAGTTCGGCCGCGCCTTTATCGAAGTGTCCGATAGCTGCACTCTCTTCGACGGTCTTTGGAAGGAAGGCGAGAAGCATCAGGTGTGGATGAGCCATGGCGACAAGGTCACGGCCTTCGCTCCGGGATTCAAAGTCGTGGCGGTCACCGATGGCGCGCCCTTCGCGATCATCGCGGACGAGACGCGCAAATTCTATGGCATGCAGTTTCACCCGGAGGTCGTCCACACCCCCGATGGCGCAAAGCTGATCGCCAATTTCGCCCGTCATGTCTGTGGCCTGGCAGGCGATTGGACAATGGCCGAGTTTCGCGCCACCAAGATCGCCGAAATCCGTCAGCAGGTCGGCAAAGGGAAGGTGATCTGCGGTCTATCCGGTGGCGTCGACAGCGCGGTTGCCGCTGTCCTCATCCACGAAGCCATTGGCGATCAACTGACCTGTGTCTTCGTCGACCACGGCCTGATGCGCCAGGGCGAGGCGGAGCAGGTCGTGAGCCTTTTCCGGGGCGCCTACAATATTCCGCTCGTGCATGTGAATGCGGAAACGCTGTTCCTCAACGGCCTGGAAGGTGTCACTGACCCAGAGGCAAAGCGCAAGTTCATCGGGAAGACCTTTATCGATGTCTTCGAGGAAGAAGCGCGCAAGATTGGCGGAGCCGATTTCCTGGCGCAGGGAACGCTTTACCCGGATGTCATCGAGAGCGTCAGCTTCACCGGCGGTCCCTCGGTCACCATCAAAAGCCACCATAATGTCGGCGGCCTGCCCGAGCGGATGAACATGAAGCTGGTCGAGCCGTTGCGCGAGCTGTTCAAGGATGAAGTCCGCGAATTGGGCCGCGAGCTTGGGCTCCCCGAACATTTCGTCGGCCGCCATCCCTTTCCGGGGCCGGGCCTTGCCATCCGCATTCCGGGCGAAGTCACCCGCGAACGCTGCGACATCCTCCGCAAGGCAGACGCGATCTACCTTGAGGAAATCCGGAATGCGGGCCTTTATGATGCGATCTGGCAGGCCTTCGCTGTTCTTCTCCCCGTTCGCACGGTCGGAGTTATGGGCGATGGGCGTACCTATGACAGCGTCTGTGCTCTGCGCGCGGTGACCTCGACGGACGGCATGACTGCTGACGTCTATCCATTCGATTCCACTTTTCTGACCCGAACGGCCACGCGGATCGTCAATGAAGTGAAGGGCATCAACCGCGTGGTTTACGATTATACCTCAAAGCCTCCCGGCACCATTGAGTGGGAGTGAACTGTAATAAGGAGCGTTAGCGCTGCCGCCTTTCTTCCTGGGAGCATCCATGACCATCACCATGTACGGGATCAAGAATTGCGATACGATCAAGAAGGCCCGGACATGGCTTGAGGGGAGGGGCGTGCCTTACGCCTTTCATGACTATAAGGTTGCGGGCGTCGACGCCGCCACCCTGGATAGCTGGATCGGCCAGGTCGGTTGGGAACCGCTCCTCAACAAGGCTGGCACCACGTTCAAGAAGCTGCCCGACGCTGACAAAACGGATATTGATGCGGCAAAGGCCAAGGCGCTAATGATTGCACAGCCTTCGATGATCAAGCGACCGGTGCTTGACGTCGATGGAAAACTGCTTGTCGGTTTCAAGGCCGATCAATATGAGCAAGCGCTGGCAACCGCCTGAACAAATTTCTTCCCTTCTGACGCAGGATCCCCGCTCGATGGCACGCACCCTCATTTCCTCCGGCTCGCCTTTTGAAAAGACTGTCGGCTACAGCCGCGCCGTGGTGCAGGGGGACTGGTGCTTTGTTGCCGGTACGACGGGCTATGATCCTGAAACCCGCGAAATGCCCGAAGATGTGAAGGCGCAAGCGCGCAACGCTCTGGCGGTCGTTGAAAAGGCGCTGGCGGAGGGGGGCTTCGCGCTCGCCGATGTGGTTCGTGCGACTTATTATATCACTGACATGTCCTATTGGGACGAGGTCGGACCCGTTCTGGGCGCAGTCTTCGGAGACATCCGCCCGGCCGCGAGTTGCATCGTCTGTGGCCTTGTGAAGCCCGAGATGAAGTTCGAGGTGGAGGTAACCGCCCTTCGCCGGGCGTGAATTGGCGGCTATTTGGTCGCGGCCGTCACATGACATTGGCCGTTGTTCCTGCCGGGACGAAGACATGGAAATGCCAAAGAACCACCCGGCACTGGCTAAGCGCTGGAAGGATCGTTAGAAGATAGTCCATGTCCACGACCTTCACCATCGACACGTCCACTTCCCGTGCGCATCCTACGCCCGCGCCGATGAAGCGGCTTACTGTTCCTGCCCTGCGGCAGCGCAAGATCAACGGGCAGACGGCCGAACCCATCGTCATGCTGACGGCATACACCGCCCGCATGGCGCAGTTGCTTGACCCGCATTGCGACGTTCTGCTGGTCGGCGACAGCCTGGGCCAGGTGATCTACGGTCTGCCCTCGACGATTCCGGTGACGCTCGACATGATGTGCAATCATGGCGCGGCGGTAGTACGGGGTAGCTATCATAGCCTTGTCATCGTCGACATGCCCTTTGGCAGCTATGAAGCTTCTCCGGCGCAGGCGTTCGAAAATGCGGCGCGGATATTGCGGGAAAGCGGCGCTGCCGGCGTCAAGCTGGAGGGCGGGGAGGCAATGGCGGAAACCATTGAGTTCCTTTCCGCGCGGGGCATCCCCGTCTGTGCCCATGTGGGCCTGACGCCACAGGCGGTGAACGCATTGGGCGGCTATGGTGCGCGTGGACGAAGCCAGGCCGAAGCGGAGAAGATCCTGCGCGACGCCAAGGCGGTGGAGCAGGCGGGCTGCTTCATGCTGGTGATCGAAGGAGTGATGGAAGACATCGCGAATGAGGTGACCGCATCGACATCCTGCCCGACGATCGGCATTGGCGCGTCCGCCAATTGTGACGGCCAGGTGCTGGTGATCGACGACATGCTGGGCATGTTCGAACGCGTGCCCCGCTTTGTGAAGCGCTATGGGAACGCCGCCGATACGATCTCCACGGCTGTCGCCCAATATGCTGCCGACGTCCGCAGCCGTGCCTTTCCGACCACGGATCAGGTCTACCGGCCCAAAAAGTGATTTTCCTAATGTACTTCCGCCGCTAAGGTCCGCGCGCAGCGACTTGGCATACCCTTCGGAGACGCGTTTTGGCCGTTACGCCCCAAGATAATGAAGCTTTTTTCCGGGAAGTCGATGACGCTCTGCGTCAGGATCAGCTCACCAGCTTCTGGACCCGCTATGGCCGTTTGCTGATCGTGCTGATCGTGCTTGGGCTGGTCGCCTTCGGCGGCTGGCTCTGGTGGAACCATCAGGCGGAGCAGAAGGCGGGTCTGCGTGGCGAGGAACTGGCAAAGACGTTCGACACCCTCGAAGGAGGCAACAGGGCGGAAGCAGCCAAACAGGCCGACGCCCTGGTGAATGCCGATCAGCCCGGCTATCGAGCCGCCGCCAAGCTGATCAAGGCGGCCATCGCCCTTGAAGGCGGCGACAACAAAGCCGCCATTGCTCAATATAGGGCCATTGTCGCGGACGAGAAGCTGGCGCAGCCCTACAGGGACCTGGCCCTGATCCGGCAGACCGCCCTTGAGTTCGACACACTTCAGCCGCAGCAGGTGGTGGACCGGCTGAAGCCGCTCGCGGTCGAGGGCGGTCCCTGGTTCGGCAGTGCAGGCGAGATGGTGGCGATCGCCTATATGAAGATGCGCAAGCCTGACCTGGCGGGACCGCTATTTGCGGCCATGTCGAAGGATCGCGGCGTTCCAGAGAGCATCCGGACACGTGCGGTTCAGATGGCCGGGTTATTGGGGGTGGATGCGGTCCGTACCGACCGCGAGCAGGTGGCCGGAGCATCGGCCGGAAGCGGGGATGAATGAAGGTGAATAAGGTTTATCGGCTGACGGCCGCGGTTGCGGCTGTCGCTCTTCTTTCGGGCTGCGGCATCTTCAAGGGGAAAGCGGGACCTAAAACGCCAGTCCTGGGGGAACGTATTCCCATCCTTACATCTGAATCCGGTGTAGAGGTCGATCCTTCGCTGGCCGATGTGGAAGTGGTGCTGCCTGCCTCGGAGACCAACAGCGAATGGAGCCAGCCTGGCGGCAATGCGGCCAAGTCCATGGGGCATCTTGCTCTTGGCAACGCGCCGCAGAAGGTCTGGTCCGCCACCATCGCAGGCGGCGGCAAGAAGGCTCGCTTGGCCTCGGCCCCCGTGGTGAGCGGCGGGCGGCTTTACGTCATAGGCACCGACGCACGGATCAGGGCATTCGACGCGAGCAGTGGTTCTCCGGTCTGGTCAGTCGATTTTGACTCCAAAGGCAATGGCGGCGCGCTCTTTGGTGGCGGCGTCAGCGTGGAAGGCGATCGTGTCTATGCCACCAATGGCGTTGGCGATGTCGCTGCTTTGAACGCTTCGGATGGCAGCATCGTCTGGAAGAAGCGGCCCGGCGGACCGCTTCGTGGCGCGCCGACGCTTTCCAACGGCAATGTCTATGTGATGTCGCAGGACAATCAGATCTTCGCCCTCAACGCTACAAATGGCGATCTGGTCTGGACCGAATCGGGCACGCTGGAAGTTACCGGCGTTTTCGGTGTCGCGGCTCCAGCAGCCGGGCAAGGCACGGTGATCGCAGGCTATAGCTCTGGCGAACTCAGTGCCTATCGCTATGAAAATGGCAGGGGCTTGTGGGGCGACGCGCTTTCCAGGACCAGCATTTCAACCTCTGTCGCTTCACTTTCGGACATCGATGCTGATCCGGTCATCGACCGCGGGCGCGTCTATGCAGTGGGTCAGGGCGGGCGCATGGCGTCCTATGAATTGGTCACTGGCCAGCGGCTTTGGGAAATCAACGCGGCTGGTATTTCGACGCCCTGGGTGGCTGGCGAATGGCTGTTCGTAGTGACGGACGAGGCAAAGCTGCTCTGCATTGCGCGCGCCACCGGGAAAGTCCGCTGGGTGAGCCAACTGAAACGCTACCGCAAGGAAAAGAAGAAGCTGGATCCGATCAGCTGGACAGGCCCGGTCCTGGCGGGGGGGCGCTTGATATTGGTGTCCTCCGAAGGCGATCTGGTCTATGCGAACCCCGTCGACGGCTCGGTGCTGGCGACGCAGGAACTCGGGTCAGGCATTTCGCTGTCGCCGGTGGTCGCGAACAACATGCTGTACGTCCTCGACGATGACGGCCGCTTGACGGCCTATCGCTGAGCGATGCGGATGAAACGGTATTTGAGGAGGTAGGCAGGCCCATATGCTGCCCGTAGTTGCCATTATCGGGCGGCCCAATGTCGGCAAGTCCACCCTGTTCAACCGGCTCGTCGGCAAGCGGCTGGCGCTGGTCGACGACCAGCCTGGCGTCACGCGCGACCGGCGCGAGGGGGATGCAGAACTGCTCGGGCTCAAATTCCGCGTCATGGACACGGCAGGCTATGAGGATGAGGATCCTCGCACGCTTCCCGGCCGGATGCGGGCGCAGACGGAAGCCGCCGTGGCCTCTGCCGACGCTGCACTGTTCCTGATCGACGCGCGCGCTGGCATCACCCCGCTCGACGAAGAAATCGCCCGCTGGCTGCGGGAGGGGGAAACCCCTGTCATTCTGGTGGCCAACAAGGCCGAGGGGAGGGCGGCGGAAGCTGGGCTTCTCGAATCCTATTCGCTCGGCCTGGGGGAACCCGTTCAGGTCAGCGCCGAACATGGGCAGGGCATGGCGGACCTTTTCCAGGCTCTGCTTCCCCATGTCGAACGCGACGAGGATGAGGAGGACCAGGATGCAGAGGAAGGTTCCGATGCCGTCCTGAAGCTTGCCATCGTCGGACGCCCCAATGCAGGAAAATCCACCCTCATCAATAAGATCGTGGGGCAGGATCGCCTCATCACCGGCCCTGAGGCCGGGATCACCCGGGACAGCATCGCCATTGATTGGCAGTGGACCGATGCAGAAGGCCAGCCGCGGGATGTGCGGCTCATCGACACCGCGGGTATGCGTAAACGCGCGCGCGTGCAGGACAAGCTCGAAAAGCTCTCCGTTGCTGACGCCTTCCATGCAGTCAACTTCGCCGAAGTCGTCGTGCTGCTGCTCGATGCGACCAAGGGCCTGGAGGCCCAGGACCTGAAGATCGCCGATAGGGTGCTGGAAGAAGGCCGTGCCCTTGTCATCGCGCTTAACAAATGGGACGTGGCGGAGAATGGCAGCGCGCTTTACCAGGGCGTGCGCAAGGCACTGGAAGAAGGTCTGGCGCAGGTCAAAGGCGTACCGCTGATCACCCTATCCGGCGCGACTGGAAAGGGCATAGACCTGTTGCTTCAGGTGGCATTTGAAACGCGGGAGGCATGGTCGCGCCGCGTCACCACCGGCGCGCTCAACCGTTGGTTTGAACGCGCATTGGAAGCCAATCCGCCCCCTGCGCCGGGCGGGAAGCGGATCAAGCTGCGTTATCTGACGCAAGCGAAGACACGCCCGCCGGGTTTCATATTATTCGGCACGAGGGTGGATCAGTTGCCGGAAAGCTATCGCCGCTATCTGGTGAACGGCATTCGCAAGGAGCTTGGATTCGGCGCGGTTCCTGTCCGGCTGACTCTACGCAGTGCCAAAAATCCCTATGGAAAATAAACCAGTGCTGGTCGATGCCCGGGGCATGCGCTGCCCCTGGCCAGCCCTGCGCGCCGCCCGGCAGCTTCGTCAGTCCAGCGAGATAGTGATCCTGGCCGATGATCCTGCCGCACCGGCTGAACTCAAGAGCCTTGCGCAGCAAAATGGCTGGACCTTTGCCGAAAAGGCTGCTGATGGCGGCGCTGCATTTCTGATCCGCCGATAGCCCGTCAAAGGGCGGCTCCATATACGCTCTATTTACCCTTTTCCCGCTAAGAGCGGGGGTGCGGGGAACCATGGACGGAATAAGGAGTGAGGCTGGTGGCCCACTTGCAAAATGCACTTGTGAACTGGACTGACTTTGCTCAGGCGCGCCGGGAATTGGGTGCGGGTTTCGTTCGTATTCTGGGCTATTTCCGGGAAGATGGCATCAAGTCGGTCGCAGCGATCGAGGAAGCGATGCGCTCGCGCAATGCAGCCGCGCTGGTGATCCCGGCGCACACGTTGAAGGGGGAATCGCGTCAGTTCGGGGCCGAACGGCTTTCGCTGATGGCGGAAGAGATCGAAACGGTTGCCCGCCGCTGCGTCGAATATCATGAATCGCCGGAAGAACTGATCGAGCAGGTCGTAGCGCTTCGTCCGGCCTTTGAAGAAACGCTGCAGCTTCTGGAAAAAGAATCCAATCCGTTGGTGGCACGCCGCCCGACATTCGGACGCCGCGCTCTTTAGCCGAAGTGCCTTAAATTGGAATCAACTGCCCTCCGTTCGGCTGAGCTCGTCGAAGCCAACCTTTCTTGAAGAGAAGCAAAGCCCTTCGACAGGCTCAGGGCAAACGGAAAGTGGTGCTGTTTTTGCTGCACCATGCCTTCGCTTCTTTTTCGATGATTCAGCAGGCTTCTTTGCTGTGCGGAAGAAAACCGTCGTCCCTGCGTGCGCAGGGGCGACGGGCGAGGGGCGCGCCACACAGCGCCATCTTGCGGATTATTGTTCACGAAGAGGCGCGACGGACGCAGGGTCCCTCAGCCTTTTACCGATAGGTCAGAATCAGTGCGGGACCTTGATCACCCCGGCCCCGCACCCGAGTCACTCTTCCTCAGCCTTGGAATTTAGCTGGATATAGTTTTCCAGGCCCATGCGCTCGATCATTTCGAACTGCGTTTCCAGCTTGTCCACATGATCTTCCTCGCTTTCGAGGATTTGCAGGAGCAGGTCGCGGCTGACGAAGTCCCGCACCGATTCGCAATGCGCAATTGCGTCGCGGAGCAGGGGGAGTGCCTCATGTTCCAGTTCCAGGTCTGCCTTGAGAATCTCCTCGACGGTTTCGCCGATCTTCAGGCGGCCGAGCATCTGGAAATTAGGCAGGCCGTCCAGAAAGAGGATGCGCTCCGCCAGCTTGTCGGCGTGCTTCATCTCGTCGATGGATTCCTCATATTCCATCTTGGCGAGTTTCTTCACGCCCCAATGTTCCAGCATGCGGTAGTGAAGGAAATATTGGTTGATCGCCGTGAGCTCATTCTTGAGCGCGGCGTTGAGGAACTCGAGTACTTTTTCGTCGCCCTTCATGGGGTCTTCTCCATCGTCAGAACGACGCAGATTATAGACCCTTTTTCCGGGATGTTAAGCCGCAAAGCCGCAGAAAAGCTGGCTTTTTTCGCGCGATATTGCTAAGCAGTCGCACGCTCCGAAGCGATAATGCTTTTTGCATAAGGTACGCATTGGCCGCATTTGGGACGGCGGCCGAACCGGGCATAAGCGGTGCATGGATCATGCGCGCCTTCACGAACCGCGTGGCGCAGTTCCTTTTCGCGAATCGCATTGCAGATGCACACAACCATCACGCTCTCCTTAAGGTCTGCTATAGCGTTAATGATAATAGGTCGCAATAGTAAAACTTGCGGTGCGTGCGGGCCCCAAGCTTTTGAAGGTTAACGCATATTTAACCGCCCCGACTTTCGCCTTATGCCAGTGGAGGAGAAAAATCAGGGGAGGGTGAATGCTGCGCGAATCGATTCTGCTGGCCACTACAGCGCTGGGATTGCTTGCCGGGAATGTCGCACAGGCGCGGCAGAGCGACCTCAATGAATTGCCGGCGGCCGGCCTGCAGATGGCTTCGCCTCTGGATGCAGTCTGGTCCGCGATGGAGGTCCAGGCCGATTCGGTTTGGAGCGATCTCAAACCCGAAATCGATAAGGAACGCTCCAGGCTTTTTGCGCCGACCGGGCCTGCTGATCGCGACTGGGCGAAGCATGGGGTGGACATGGCTGCGCTGCTGGCGAAAGCGCCGGGGGGCGCCGCGGCCAATGTGCTTTACAGCGATAGCCCGGAAGGACCGAGCATACACGCGCTCGATGCGTCGGTTCTGCAGCGCCTCGCTTCCGAATGGCGACCGCTGGCGGACCGGGGTTTCGCAAAGGCGGATGGAATGCGCTTCGCCACGGCTTTGGCGGTGACGCCCGCACATCTCCTGGTGTCGCAGGAGGCGGTGGAGGCTCTCGGCAACGGCTTTTGCCCGGCCTCGGGGGCGTCGGCTCCGGCTGACCAAATGACATTATATCGCGATGCGAAGCAGCCATATGACGAGACTTCCGAACAGGATGGAGCGGTTGAAGGCGCTGCCTTTTCGACCTGGACTGCGCTCAGCAGGACGGAGACGCCGCGGCTGTGCTGGATCTATGTCGAGGTCGCGCCCGGCCTTTATGAAAGCCGCACTTATGATCGCGAGGGACGGCCGCTCGGCCATATGGACAGGGGCACGAGGCAATTGCATATCGTGCCGGTGGCGGATCTGCGCAGCATGCTGACCGCCCGCGTTCAACCAGTGCCTCCGGCGCAGGAAAGCGCCAGCGCTCATTAGCCTCGTCTCATAGGCTCCCATCGCTGCTGCGTCAGGCTGCGCCACACCCATTCAAATGGGCCATAACGAAAGCGCTTGAGCCAGGGGAGCGGCCAGAGCAGCATCAGCACCCAGGCAAGCGGCACAAAAGCATAGACGGACGCACGGTCAACCGTGCCGTACAGGTCAAGGCCGTAACCATAGAACAGCGTCGTCATCAGGATGCTGGTGCCCACATAATTGGTAAAGGCTGTCCGCCCGGCAGCGGCGACCCTATGCAGAAGGCGCGCCTGGGAAAAGCGGAGAATCAGCCACATCAACAGCGCCGCATGGGCCAATGTAAGTGGCAGGCGAAAGGGCAAGGACCAGCTTATCACCGCGTTGAAGGTGACGATCGGGTCAAAGCCGCTTGCCCAGCACCAGGCGGCAAGGCCGAGCATGGGAACGCCGCCCGCGAGGTAGCCGATCGCGGCCACACGCAAATAGCGGCCGGGCCCCCACTCTCCGGTCAGGAAGCCGTTCTGCATCAGACTCATGCCCAGCAGCATGAAACCCAGCGCCTCGAAGCCGGACAGGATCAGCAAGGCGGGCTGGTCACTCAGTAAATGACCAAGCCGCTCTTCAACGATGGGCCAATAACTCCCCTGATGCAGCCTCACGTCCTGAGCAAGGGCGTCTTCCATCCCTCCGCCATCGGAAAGGATCATCGCCACCGAAAGGGCGGCGAGGACGGCAAATTGTACCAGAAAAAAGAAGATGGAGGCAGCCACGATCTCGCTCGCTTCCTTCCGGACGAAGAGCAGCAGGAAGACCCCGGCGATCGCATAAAGCCTCAGAATATCGCCCCACCAGATGAAGATATAATGGACAAGGCCGAGCAGAAAGAGCCAGAAAAAGCGGCGATAGAGCGGCGTCAGCCCTTCTCCACGCGCGGATGACCTTTGGTAGATGAGGAGCGTGCTTGCTCCAAAGAGCAGGGAGAACAGGCCGCGCATCTTGCCATCGACAAGGATGAAATTGGCCGCCCACACGGCATAGGCCGTCACTGTCTCCCCGCCCCAGAAGAGCGGGTTTATATAGGCAAGATCGGGCATGGAAAAGGCGATGATGTTCATCAGCACGATGCCCATCACCGCAAATCCGCGCATGGCGTCGAGCGTCAAGAGACGGGCGGGATCGTGCATTGCCTGCTCGTAGCCTTGCGGAGGGGAAGGGGAAAGGGCTGTTACTGGAAAAGCGCGGCAAATTGGGTCATGGACGGATCATGGCGAACAAGCGGACAGAGCGTATCAGACAAGCTTTCGGCGCGGCGGCGGAAGGTTATGAGGATAGCGCGGGCGTCCAGCGGATCGTCGCGGAAACGGTCGCGAAGCTCGCTGCCCAGCGCCGCCTTGGCGCCGGCGCGCGCATATTGGAGGTCGGTTGCGGCACGGGCTTCCTCACCCGCCATATCCGTGCGCAATGGGCCGATGCAGAGCTTGCGGTCAGCGATCTTGCGCCCGAAATGGTGCGGCAGGCAGCGCGTAACCCAATGCTGTCCGCCTCCTTCTTCACGATGGATGGCGAATGGCCCTGCTTTGAAGGACAGTGGTTCGACCTCATCCTGTCCAGCCTTGCCTTTCAATGGTTCGAGGACCTTCCCGCCGCGCTGGAGCGGCTGTTCGCGCTTCTCCGGCCGGGCGGGAGTCTCATCTTTTCTACCATGGCAAAGCGTAGCTTTGCGGAATGGAGAGCGGCGCATGCAGCGCAGGGATTGACGGCAGGGACGCCGGACTATCCCTCCCTTGGTGCGCTCAGGTCGCTGGCGGCGGGCTATCCCGACGGCGCGGCGTTTGATGAAGACTATGTCGTGGAGTTTGGCAGCGCCCGTGCCTTCCTCCAGCATCTCAAGGGCATAGGAGCGACGGTTGCTACTGAGGGCCGCATCCCCCTCTCGGCCGCTCAACTGCGGCGCGTGGCGCGGGTTTTTGAAGAGGCGGGGGCACGGGCAACCTATCATGTTGGATTTGTGCGATTGACCCGGCTCTGAGTTGCCCTAGTCATTACCTCGTCCCCGGATCGGCTTGCTGCCCAGGACGTTCGGCTTCGGTTCATGTCAGGCAGCGTATGAGTCGCCCTGATATGGTGCGGCCCGTTTTCCATACGGGCCAAGGCGGCGGGAGAAGGGCCATGAAGGGCATCTTCAAATCAATCATAGGTGCGCTGACCATTGCTGGCGCTTTGACGGCGGCTGTTCCGGCGCAGGCGCGGCATGACGGCTACCGGGATTATCGGGAGCATCGGTGGAAGCACGGTCATCACCGTTATCGCGATCATGGCTGGCGCGATTACCGGCGCCATGACCGCTATGGCTATTGGGACCGCCGCCATTACCGCAATTATCCCCGCGGCTATTACGGCTATCGCGGCTACCCGAGGGTCTATTACCGGGATTATGACGACGATGGCGCCATCATTGCCGCCGGCATAATCGGCCTCGCCCTTGGCGCCGCAATTGCGTCAGATCGGGACCGCGGCGACCGTTATTACCGGGACTATGATTATTAACGCGATTAGAAGAGCGTTCGCGGCAGGCCAATATCTCGTTTCGTTATAAGGCGGCGGGTCCCTGCCTGCGCAGGGACGGCGAGTGCCCCGAAGATACGGCCTTACCAAAAGTTCGCGTAGGCACGCACGCGGGCAGGGACCCCGCTGCCTTACAGGCCATCCTTGAAGGGTTCCGATAAGTTCAGTCCGAATGGGGATAAGTGCCCACTTCAACTTCAAGAGAACGGAAGTGGTGCCGGGGGCGGAGTCGAAAAACGAATAGAAAACGGCGGTTTAAGGCGAGTTTTCGCGTGCAGTTCTTAACCGTGGCCCCCTATGTGGCCCCCAAAAGATTTTGCTGGCCCCGTTGGGGAGGTCTCAGCAGCGCGAATCATGCCCCGCTCCATACAGCCCTAAGGGATTGGCAAGCCACCAGGTAAGTGGCTAAACAGCCCGCCCTAACGGGGGCGTTCCTTGAAGTATCCGGTAAAGCCAAAAACTATCTTGCTGTGCGACTATAGCGCGGGAGGCTTTCGGCCTCCTGAGATGGTCAAAAAGCGCCCGGCCATCGTGTTGGTTGGCGCTTTACCTGGTCGCAACAATCTTCACACGGTTGTTCCGATGAGCGGAACTGAATCTGAGGAAAGCAAGCGATACCACTGCCGGGTCGAACTAGATGAGGCGCTGCCCCCTCCGTTTGACGAGCGGGTCTGGTGGATCAAGGCGGATATGGTCTGCACCGTGGGCCTAGATCGGCTGGACCTTTTCCAGACTACGCGAGATCAGTATGGAAAGCGTAAATATCTTAGTAACTTACGTGTAAGCGACCAGAATTTTGAACTGGTAAAAGAAACAGTTAGGTACGCGCTCGGCCTCGGTGGTTGACATTGGCCACCTGCCGAATCATATAGGCCAAGATTGCTCAGGAGCATGCTCGCTGAGCCTCAAGACCTCTTCGGAGGCAGCTACGCTGCCGGGCGATAACAAGCCATAGCGTAGCCCAGATCTAACCCCCAAGTCGCAAGGCTTGGGGGTTCTCTGTTTCCAGATCCTATCGGCTAAGCGCATCCTGAAACGCGCGGCGGTTACGGGTTACGAAATTCAACATCGCCTTTTCACCGCTTCGGGTGTTCATGATCGCCTGCGCAGCCTCATCCGGATCGAAGCTGTTCACGATCTTGATAGACTGTCCATCGCTGCCGAAACCACCATTGGCGCGATGCCGCGGATCTGATGCCGTCAGCACCTCCTCGCCCTTCTGCAGGATGGCGGGGACCTCATCAGGACGCAACCCAGCGATGCCGCCATTGTGATACCGTGCGGCTCTGGAGAACCAATCGGGGTTCACAGCACGAGGAATCGGCCCTGCTCCACCGATGATCCCGCCGTCATGCGCTTGCATACCACCGACAGCCCCGAAGCCGTTGGCAGATCCACCAAGGCCACCCCCGGCCGCAGATCCCGTGCCAGCACGCACCAGGCCGCTGATCAGATTTAAGATGAGCTGTTGCTGGATCATCTGCGCCATCTGCCGCAGGAAGTTAGCCGCGAAATCCAGAAAGGCGTTCTTCAGTGATGTGAAGGCGTTTTTACCCTCAGCAAGCGCCTGCGCAAATCGGTCCAGCGCGCCTGTAGCAGTGTTTTTGAACGTCTCCGCGATCTGCTGCCCTGTCACGCCTAGAACGGAGACCCAGCGCTGCGTCGATTGTTCAGCCATCTGCAGGCCGGAAACGATGGTGGCAATCTGGTCGGCGGTAAGGCCCAGGTTATTGTTAGCGGGGTCAAGCGCCTGATAGAACGCGATGGCGTTTCCGATCGCCTCCTGCAGCCGGGCATTCACACTATCTAGTTGTGGCAGGAGCGCATCGGCCGCGCCGCCGTTGCCCTGTTCTCGCTGAAACGTGATCTGGCTTTGAAGCGCATTCCGTTGGGCCGTTAGGTCGTTCACGGGGTTATCTACAGCATCGCGCGCGGCCTTCGCTCGTGCCTCTATGCCTTTGACGGCCTCATATTCTAGTTCCACCTGCTGCCTGATGGCGGCAGCCTGCTCCTCACTAAACTTCAGCCCATCCTTGCCAGCCTTCTCCCGAGCATCAGCGATAGCCTTCTGCACCTCAGCTTCGCGTTGGGCATCAATTAGCGCCTCACCACTGAGTCCGCGTTGGGCGTTGGCAGCATCGATATTCCGCTGGCGCGCCGCTGCTTCTTCCCTCAGTGACCGATTGAACGCATCCTGCTTCGCCTGCAGATCGGCTGCCACCTGCGCCGCGCCCTGATCCACTGCCAGGTTCGGAGAACCCAGCATATCGGCTTCAAGGTTGCGGCGGCGCGCGTTGATGCCTTTGTTATCGCCGGCTAGGCCGCGAACGGCCGACGCGATCTGCTCATTCGTACCAGCCTTGACCGCGCCGATGATGCGATCTGGCAGGCTGCCGTAATTGTACGCGATCGAAGTTAGCGCTGCCTGTTGCGACGGCGAGAACTGCGCAAAGCGTTCGCCACCGATCTGCTGTTTAACGACGTTCGTGAATTCCTGGATTCGGCGTTCCAGGTCGCGCGTGGCGCCCTCGCGGGTGACAGTGTCACCGGCCACCACTTTCCGGAACGAACCGTCTGGATTGGTGATCGTGCTGGACCCAAAGCCTAGACGCAGGGCATTGCGGTCCCATTTCGCGGTAGATTGGAAGCCTTCGAACTGCTTCAGCAGTGACATCGCCTGCGCGGGAAACGCCATGGCCGCCTTTTGGGCGCGTTCGGCGGCATCGGCCTGCTGCTTCTTATATTGGGTGAGCTGTTCCTCCAGGCGAAGCCGCTCCTGCGTCACGCCGGCATTCACGAAATCGGCGCGGTCGCCAGCGGTTGCGCGCGGGAAGCGTTCCGCGGCTTCCAACTCCAGTTCCTTGCGCTTCGCAGCGAGCTTATTCTGGATAACGGCTTCGCTGGTGACCTTTCCAGCGGCAACCGCCTGCCGCTCAATCGCATCAGCAATATCCTGCGCGGCTTTCTTCTGCGCTTCCGTCATGACAGGCGACGCGCTGCCGCTGGACTGCCTGAACGTGGCGGGATCGATATTCGTGGCGCGCCCACGCGTCAGGCTGTTCGGAAACGCCGGAGCGCCGTTGCCGCCGTTAATGGCGCCGCCTATTCGGTTGCCAATCGCCGTTCCGATTAGCGACGGGTTAACGGCAAAGGTCAGCAGATCGAAAACATCTTTTGCGCTGAGATTTTGCAGGGAGCTGGCCAGGCCATCCACTTTCTCGGCAAGCGTATCGAACAACTCGCCCAATGCCCGCACCGGCTGGCTGTTCGACAGCCCCGCAAGGGCCTTATCCCAAGCTGACTCGAGATTTCGCGCAGCCCGAGTCCACGGCCCATTTGCCTTGTCGGCTACTTCGTCCAGCTTCCGTGTCGCGATGTCACGGGCAAGCGACCGCGCCTCTTCCGCGCGGCCGACTTCATATAGCGCCTGGATCTGTTCGCGCTGAGACGCAGTATAGACGTTGGTTGCATCGTCCAGCTTCTTCACGGCATCCCATCCGCCGGAGAAGGCGTCGCCCACCTGCTTGGCTGCGTCGGCTACATCGATGCCGAGGATGTCAGCAAGGTCCTGCGCGGCTTTGCCCAGCTCGACAATCTGGCTCTCGTCAAAGCCATCCTTCATCAGGACGCGAACAACCTTCAGCGCGTTTTCTGCCGACAACCCATATTGGTCGAGCGCCTCAGCGGCGGCGTTTAGTCCGGCTGCCGTGTTGAGTCCGCCGTCCGCATCAAGGGCAAGCAGGCCGCCAAGCTGCCGGATGCGCTCGGCGCGGTCATAGGCATCCTTCAGCGTGACGACGATGCCGGCTAGGATTGCGCCGAAGGCGATTGCAGGACCTGACGACAAGGCACCGAAAACCGCTGCCCCGACGCGGGGGAATAGCTGCAGGATCTGCCCGCCTTGCTGTCCCAAGGTTTGAGCGAGCGACGTGCCACTGGCGAGCTGCGTCACCACGTCATTCACCTGGTAGCTGAGATTCGTCAGTTCGTGCGGTTGGAGGCCAAACAGAGCGGGCCTGCTGCCGGATTGCCCGAATGCCTTCAGCGCGCGCTTGGCGTCGCCGTCCAGCAGCTTCAGGCCGGCGCTAAGTTCCTCAGCAGAGATTTTCCCCTGCTTGAAGAGGTTGTTCAGTTTCGCCTGTTCGGCCGATAGCCGTGCTTCGATCGCGGCGACCGGATCAAGCTGCGCCCGTAATCGAGCGGCCGCATCAGCCATAGCGCGCTCTTCCGCGGCAGCATCCGCCATGGCAGCGGCGCCCTGCTTCACGCGGGCTTCAAACATCTGATGCGCAACCGCAGCTTCCCTCAGCGCCGCAGCCTCTTCACGTGCTGCCAGCGCCTGGAACGATGCGCCGTTATCGGTAGCACGCCCATTGCCGATGCCAGTTGCGCGGCGCACCGATTCCGCCACCGCAGCGGCCGCGTCTCGGGCTGCGGCTGCGCGAAGTTCCTGAAGCTGGATCTCGCGACGGGCGAGCGCTTCGAAGCCGGCGCCGTTGTCGGTTGCGGTGGTGCGGCCCGTGCCGGTAACGCGCTGGACGTTTGCGGCGGTCTGCGCGACCGCTGCCTGGTCGCGTAGCGCCTTTGTCTGCAATTCGATTTCGCGGCGTGCGGCGGATACTGCGGCCTCCACCGCGTTCGCCGTGCTGCTAACTTTCTGCAGCGATGATGCGCTGCTGTTCAGCCCGGCTTCCTGCGTCGCGATTGACCGGGCGAGTTTATCGATCTGCCCATTCAATCGATCATATTCGGCAGCAACCAGCTTGATTTGCGATAGGCGGCCGGATTGGTCGCGCCCGGCGGATACAATGGCATCAGCCCCATTAAGGCGCTGCATTGCCGCCTCGGCTGCGCTGGCCTGAGCCTGTAGCGCCTGCAGTTCCTGCCGTTGTCCAGCGATTGCGGCTTTCTGCTTAGTGAAGGCGGTTTCCGCCCGTTCGGCCCCACCGGCAAGGGCGGAATAAGCCTTATCCAGCGTGTTGAGTACCGTTGCGAGCTGGCTGATATTCTCGCCAGTGTCTTCCGCAGAATCGGAGACCTTATTCTGGATGCCGTATAGCTTATTCAGGGCACCCGCTACGGCATCGATGGTTTTCTGCGCCTCGTCACGGGCGCGGATGACGAGTTGAACGTCTTTAGACCGGCTGCTCATTGATCGTTGCTCCCCACCAGCGTCAGATGAGGCGTTGCAGCAGCAGGAGTAGCGGGGGCCAGGCGGCGGGCTGCGATCTACACCAGTTCAAGAATATGAGGGCTGCGGCTGGTGGCTTCGATGCAACCCATGGCAGCAATCATATTCATCATACCGCCGGGCTGAACCTCATCGACAGAGACGCCTCGCCCAATTGATGCGAGGTGTCGCACCAACTCGGAATTCTCAAAGATGATGCGGGTGATCGTCTCGATTAGCGGCCCATTGGCAGACTGATCGCTGGCGGCAATCTGCTGCGCGGCATCAGGGAAGCTATCCAGCAATCGTACGAGTTGCTGCGGGGTAACGGGGTAAGCCATTGGTTGTCGTCTCCAATCTTCTCCCGTTTACCGATCAATACCAAACAACCGGATTCGTGTAAAATCACGATTATGTTGATCAACTATCACGAAATTGGTGACGCTGTTGGACTATTTGATACGGTATGGGTCCGTATGGTGTTATTTTTAGTTTGACTCCACTCTGAAGTGATGGAACTTTTCACCTCGGAGGCGGCGAGTCGTCTTCGTGTATCGGGGGATAATTCATGAACATTATGACGACGCAAGCCGATTCCTTCGAGGTGGAGATTGAATCGCGCTTTTCGTGGTTGCCCATTCGGACGGGGGATTATGCAAGTGATCTGGCAGCCGGCCGCAACGCAGGCGCAGAATTGCTGAAGCTGGCACGCGAGGCAGACAACCCGCTCCTGATCAAGGGCGCGCTCGGCCAGGCAATCGAAGCGGGAGAATGGGCAGCCTTTGAAATTGGTTTCACTTATGAAATCAGCTTGGCTGCGATGTAAGCGGCCATCCAATCGAGGGGGATCTATGAGAAAGATTGCGCTCGGGCTTTTGATAGCCACCAGCCTGCAACCCGCCCATGGCGCGACGGCGCTGGAGAAAAACACGGCCAGGATGGCTGCCATGTCGGCGGGCGATTTCCGCAATGCGGTTGCCATCCAGGATGACAGCGTGGAAACGGTCGCCGTCATCACCACAAAATCAGCATACAAATCGAAGGGCGAGGCCGATACCTGGATGATGGCGGGTATAGACAAGCAAACGGGACGTACCGTGTATCAGCTCGTCGGCTTCACTCGCTACATTGGCGGATGGCGCTTCTACAGCCGCGGCACCTACGCCCGGCCCAGCGGGCCTGTCAGTGGGCAGCTTCGAACGCAGCGGCGGGTGGATAACTGCTATGTCAGTTGCCAGTTCGAAGAGACAGTCTCGATCGACATCCCTGAAACGACGCTGCGAGAGATTGCAGCAGATCCGCGAATGTGGCGGATGCGCTTTCAAGGGCAGGGCGCGGTATGGGATGACGCAATGAATCCTGCTGAGGTCGCCGCGTTGCTGGAAACGGTGGACTCCTATCGGCGGTCGCGGTTCTAGAAAACAGGCTGGACCACCTGGTTTTCGGCAAGATGAAAACGGCGCCGACTTCTCGCCCATGGTTGCTATTCGGGCGTGTAGGTCGGCGTTTCGCCGGCAAGGATCTGCCGCTGCCACTCTTCTATCTCCGTTGACAGCCAGAACCTGCGCGCACCTTCGCCTCCATATGAATGGGCTGCGGGGAAGCGACCTTCTGCAATGCGACGGTAGATTTCAGTTTTGCTCAGCCCGCATTTTTGCACCACGGCTTTGAGCTTCCAGAATTCAAGGTCTGCGCACATCGGTCGGACTCCGCGCCGCAGCGGGTCCTATTAGCCCGCAGCTAAATAATAGCGGCATGGCGGCAAGCATCCAAATCCTTTTCCTGCCGAAAATAGCTTGTGCGACAATCAACATACGCTTGGCATAAATCACGAAAATATTGATTTTGAATAAGCGAAATCAGGACGACAGAATTATTGCGTCTGCCTCATGGCAGTGTTTCCAGCAAAATTGCGTCAGCCCCTAGAGCTACTTTCAACTGACTCAGTTTCCGCGCCTCCGCGGCTCCCGCAGCAGCATGAATAAGGGGAATGGGACCCGCGGTTGTTTTAGGCGGGTTGGTGCGTGGGAGGAAGCGGCGACAGGCTGCGTGCATCTGCGGTTTTCGCGTCGGTCTGCTGCCCATCGATCATCTATTTTCCACCCTGCGGCATCGGCAGCCGGACACGGACATTGCCTATAGGCAAATGTCCTGTCTGTCCGGTCTGCGGCGACGTTTTGCAAATCAGACATTGGGCGATGTCCGGTTAATGTCCGGCAATGTCCCGCAACCTTGAAACTGACGGAATTCTGCCGATTTTCTCGCGTGCGGTGGGACATTTGCCGATGTCCGGTCATGCCGCTGCGGCGTCCGCGAAGTCGTCAAAGGCGTCGCCGCTGTCCCACTCCGAAAAATCAAAAATGTCCGGCAGTGATGCTGTCCTATTTGCGAGCGAAACGGCTGATTTTCGCGTGAGTCCTTGGAATGCGCGCTGCGTTGCCTTTCGACGGCTTTCCCTGTCATCTGACGCGGAAACGGTACGCGCATCGATGCAAGCTGTTCGCCATTCATCCTCAGCGACCGAACGTCCGGCGGACCTCTGCACCATGTCCTTCAGGATTTTAAGCGCGGCCTGTTCGCTGGCTGTTAGTTTCGGGCGGGCTTTGGCCGTGCCAGGGTCCATCTCGTCAACCAAGGCGCAGGTGATGACATCGCCGTCGTCATCAACGCCCATTGTCTCTGTCGCGATGCGGAAGGCGATATCCCGATCACATGGGCCGTTACGGTTTTTTGACAGCTTCCCCCTGACGATTCCCTGCTCATCACGGGCGAAGAGCTGCAGAGCAACGTCAAGCGCGCCGTTTAGCAGAGAGTGGCCGCGGGGAGTCGGTGCGCCACTTTTCGCGTCGTGATGAATAAGGACAACCGCAGAGCCATAGGATGCCAGCTTACGGGAGATTGCCACGACGCGGCCCATCTCTTCCGCGCTGTTTTCCTCCAAACCGGGAAACGCCATAGCCAAGGTATCGATGAAGACGAGCGAAGGCCGCTGCTCTTTGACGGCGCGGCGCAGTGCCACAAAGTCGGCGCTGTCCTTGGCCAGCAAGTCGGAGACGCCTTCCACCAACGTAAACTGATCAGCATCACCGTGGCGCCGTTTGAGCGCCGACACGCGGCCGCGCATCCCGTTAGGATCTTCTGCCGCCACATAGAACACGCGGCCCGGCTTGGTGCGCATAGCGAAGGCACTGCGACCCTGCGCAACCGCATAACCCAGATGCGGCGATATGAGCGACTTACCGGCGCCGGGTGCGCCATAGATACAACCAACGTCGCCGGGTGCGATCAGCCCTTTAACGACATAGCCACGCGCCGGCGCGTCAGCACATTCACCAGGCGACAGGAAGCGCAGCCGCGGCGTTTCTGCCTTGGGGTCTGTTGCATCAGTGGCGGCCGACTCATCGTCATCATCAAGGGTGTCAAACTCGTCTGATGTTGTCGGCTTGCCTGGATAGTCCGAGATGGGATTCTTCAGGCCACCCTTCCATCCGCTACGGAAAGTATCCCTAAATTCCCGCCGCCTGATTCCGCAGGCTTCCGCACCCTTCCAAAGTATCGCTTCAGCGTCGTCGTGATCGATGAAACCGTGCGCCGCTGCGCCGCCGGCCCAAAAGCTCGCATCATTTAGCGCGACGTTCCTGCCGCTGTCCTTTTCCATGGCAGCGATCTTGTCAGCGCGGCCGCATAGATACTCGCGCGCCCATTCCCGCTGTTCTTCGGATGCGTCGGTTTCCAACGCAACAGGATCGCGATCTGGCGCAGGCGGCGGGATAAGCGCCTCCGGAAAGGCCGGGAGAAGGTCTCGGTTGAGCGGGCCGCCGATGAGGCGATAACAGACGCCATCCTTGTACGAACCGGGGGCGACGACGAAACCGCCGGAGGTGCGAACGTCTATGCCGTCGCCAATTTTGGAGACCCAGTTCTTTAGGCGAGGATCGAAGCGGAAAAACAGATGTAGCCCGTCGGATGGGGTCTGACTCCGCTGTGGTGCCAAGGCCGCTAAGTCCGAAAAGCCGAGTTCTGCTAGCGCCGCAATGCCGTCCTTCCCGCCTTTTCGGTCGAGATCCAGAACGCTGATGCCGTTTCGCTCACCGCATAGGAGTCCGACGCGGGCATCAGGCCATTGTTGCCACCATTGGGCAACCTTACGCGCGTCGGCGGATGCTTCTGTGAGGAACCCACTAATAGGAGTCCACCGCCCGATGTTCTTCCAATCGCGGATGGGAAACACGGCGAAGCCTTGGGCCGCTAGACCGGCTGCGACGGAGGCATTAGTGGGTGCCTGGGAACAATCTAATTCAGGTGTTGATAGGAGGCCGTCGAAATCATCGGTCGGTCCGGAAAGCGTCATTAGTCGTCAACCTTGGCAACCGGCCGTCAACGTGGTATCTGGATACCTGTCGTCTTTTACATTGAAGCCGGGCGTCGATCGGAATACCCCTTCCGGTCGGCGTTTGGTTTTTGGAAACCTCCCGTTATTAGTTAGCTGCGTCAGACGGCTCCGAGCGGCAGGAGGAGGCCGGGAACGTGTTCCAGCTTCCGCCGGGTTGCTCGGTCGATCTTGTCGCGCAGCAAAAAGCCGAATTCTAGGCTGTGATCGTCCCCGACTTCGCAAGGCAGAAATCGGAATGCGAGCGCTGCGGGCTTGCCTAGGATTTTGGCGATTCTGGCCCTGACGCGCGCCTCGTGAAGCGCAAGACGGGAGCATGTGGATAGATCCAGCACCGAGGAAGCGCGGAGCTCACGACGCCTGCGGCGCCACCACTGTTTCCAGCCTTTGAGGTTTACGTGCTCCATCAGGGTAGCAGCCTGCCGAGCAACCGTGCTCCGATTATATCGACACTCTCGCCGGCCTGCTCAGCGAGGCGCAGTTCCGTCGCGAGCTGCGATTTCGGCGTTATGGGCGGCATCTCAGCCCGAAACCGTCGGCTGCTTATCTGCGCCCTGCGACGCGGAAAGGAGTTCGGGCGTACATAGGGAACCGAATACATGTCAGCTCCTATGGATGCGGCGGTGCCAACAGGCCTGATTATCGGTCATTGCCCGCCCTCGTCGCCAATGATGCCCATCGCTTTGAGCGACGCGATAACTTCGCTCTCTGACGCGGGTTTCTGCTTCGCAGTTTCCTGTTCGAAGCCTTTGAGACGCACGCGGCCGGCAAGTTCCTTCAGGCGATCGGCCCGGCTGGTGTCCGGCTGTTCGGCGCTGATCGCCCCCATAGACTGCAGTGATGCCAGGACATCTTGGTCATCAGCTTTGGCGGCGCTGTTCGCCTGGTGTTGACCGGCCTGTTTCTGCGCTGCCGCTACGATGCTGGCGGCGCGATTTTGCGGATTGCCTGCGCTCATGGTCAGCCCTCCACCTGGTCGCGTTCGAACAGCGCCAACTCTGTGGCGTCGGGGTAGCGGATGGCCCCCAGGTCGATCAGCCGCCGAATCTCTGCCGGGCCACCTTCAAGCAGGCTGGCGGGAAACAGCGTGCCGGCATCGATGCGCTTGGTCGATTTCTTCATGACGGGGCTTCCGTCCGCATTCCATTCGCCGGTGGCGACCATTTCCACATCGGGGTCACTGACGCCCAAGCGATGGACGGCAAACAACAATTCAGTCATTCTTTGTTCCTTTCACCTTCGAAATGATTGGCGCAGAAATCGCGCGTGCCGCTGCCGCCAAGTTTTCTGCTTTCAGCGCGTCAGGCATCAGCGCGTCAGGAATGGCCTTGATCAGCCTTTCCACAAGCAGTGAACCTTTGATGGGTAGAGGTGCGCCAGGCGGAACTGGGAATCCGCTCGTGCCGACGGTGCCCGCCATGACGTGATCAGCAGCGATCAGCCGCGCGAGAGCTGGTGCTAGTTGCTCGATGCCCTTTCGGGTCTCATTAAGGGCGTCACCCTGCACTTCCGCGATAAGGCGAAGCGACGCCGCAGCTAGGGGAACTTGGAGCGGCGGGATTGCAGCTTCGGCCTTCGCGATGACGCCTTGCTGGAGCTTGATCGCAGCGATCAGCGCCGGCGCATTTTCGTCGAGTTTTCTACGACGTTCGGCGCGGCGGTTAGCATTGCTGCGGGTTTTGGGGGCCGATGTCATGCGCCCTCCTCCTCTTCATTGCCATCGATGATGCGGCGTGCCGCTTCTGATTCTATGGCTTCACGAAGTTGGGTGCGTTCCGCGTCTTCCGCAGCCTTCCGCTGTTGCAGCGCTGCGAGCTTGTCGCGTTCTACCGCAACCTTCGCGCGGGCAGCATCGATCGCTGCGAACGCGTTGCGCGCTTCCTCTATGGTGCTCATCATGCCGCAGCCGCCGCAATTACTGCCTGCAGCCACGCAAGGGGAATGCCCGCCGCCCTGCCACCTACATGGATAGGTGAGGGGACGCGCCCCTGCTCAGCGAGTCGATAATAGTGGCTGCGGCTTTTGAAGCCGAGAAATTCAGCGGCCTGCGCCGGCCGTAACAGCGGCCCAGTTGCAGGCACATCCGCCCAGGGTTTCGTAGTCATTAGACCTCCATCTGCTTCCGCTTCGGAGGTCCTTTTTCAGCGATTCGCGGTTAGGCTAAAATAATCGCCGCTGGCGGAATTTCCCTAACTGAGTAGCTTCAGGTAATCCTCCATAGCCGCTTGAAACTTAGTCTGCGTTGCGACGGGAAGGTCGCCAAGCTGCTGGTGATACTCAGCCCAATCGCTGGGGGTTGCAGCTAACTGCTCATCTGCAGTGATTTGTCCGGCAAGCCAGGCGAGAAAATCATGAAGATCGGGGGCCATCTGACTTTGTAGACCGAGACAATCGGCGGCGGCCTCTATGCGCTTCAGATGGTCCTGAATATCGCGCCGCGCCATCATCCAAGCAGGTAGGTCGGGCGATTTCTGCTCATCATCGATGTAAAGGTCGCTCCAAGCCTCCTCTATGGTAGTAGCGCTGGGGACCTTCCCCCTCCAATGACCAGCGCGCGCGGCCTCAGCAATCAGCTTTGCTGCCTTTTCGGATGCCGCCTTCTGCGAAACTTCGCGAACTGGTATCTTTTTTTCCTTCGCCAAGATCGCCCGCGCAGAATATACATAGTGCGCACGATGCCACAAATCAGCCTTTGGTCGGCCGCGGCCTTTGCGAGGTAAGGGCACGAGCAGCGACGGCTCGGCAGTGCTGGATTTATGCGCGTACATCGCCTGACAGATCGCTAATCTGCGCCAGTTCTCGGCGGTCGGCTTCCAATAACGATAGCTATGCGGATCTGCCAGCAAGCGGAGTATGTCGGATTCAAATTCGCGTTCCAGCCGCTTCAATTCAGCTTCGAACTCACTGACGGTTAGGGCGCCGTTTGTTCCGCTCGGCCGTGAATTGCGTTCGTGGAGCGCCTCCAAGTCGTTTTCATGCTGATAGCGTCGAGCGACACAGTCGCGCGGCATGGGCGGTATTCCGAACCGAATGAACTGACGCAGCAGCGCCGCTTCAATTTCGATCGTCATGCCACCTGCCCGCTGCCAGGGAACGGCACGATGTCACCGCCCTTGCGAAGCAAATCAAGGTGATCGCTCCACCATTGAGCCATCTCAACGCGCTCCTTCCAATGCGCGCCACGATGATAGGCAGCGCGCACGTTGTCGCTGTCCTGGTGCGCCAGCGCGCGTTCAATCTCGTCAGGGTGCCATTTGCCGCTTTCGTTAAGCAGCGTCGACGCCATCGCGCGGAAGCCATGGGCCGTCATCTCGTCGCCGGTATAGCCCATTCGGCGCAGCGCAGCATTCAACGTGTTTTCCGACATGGCGCGCGCCGTTGAGCGGATGGACGGGAACACATAGCCCGGTCGATCGCCAGCCAGTTCCCGCAGCCCTCTGAACAACTCCACCGCCTGCCGAGAGAGGGGAACGTGATGCGGTCGGCGCATCTTCATGCGGGAGCTTGGAATCGCCCATACCGCTGCATCAAGGTCGATCTCAGCCCATTCCGCGAATCGGAGTTCGCCCGGCCGCACAAAGAGGTGTGGCGCCAGCTTCAACGCGTACAGGGTGATGTAATGGCCGGTATAGCCGTCGATCGCCCGTAGCAGTTCGCCCACTTTCACGGATTCTATGATGGCGCCATGATGCTTTGGCTTAGGCGCGATAAGGGCGCCGCGAAGATCCCGCGTCGGGTCGGACGCAAGGCGAGTTGTCGCGACGGCATACCGGAAAACTTGGCTGGAGAATTGCAGCAGCCTGCGAGCAGTTTCTAGATTTCCTTTCGCCTCAGCGCGCTTGAAGATGGGCAGCAAATCAGCGGGCGCTATCTCCGAAACTGGCATCTTGCCGATTACGGGGTTTAGGTAGCTCAGGAAAAAGTCGGCCTTCCCTTGGGTCGAAGCCGCCCACCCCTCTTTTGTCCGCTTGTTGATAAACTCAGCCGCCACAGTCGAAAAGCTGTTGCCAGCGGCCATGCGGCTTTGAACTTTCCGCCGCACCTTCTCCACGCCCGGATCTTTGCCGGCTGCCAGTTCCGCCTTTGCAGCGTCGCGGCGCTTGCGGGCGTCGGCCAAGCTGACTTCCGGGTAGGTGCCGAGACCCAGTTTCTTCTCTTTGCGGTCGACTCTGTATTTCAGGCGCCAGAGTTTTCCGCCGGTCGGCTGCACCAAAAGGAACAGGCCGCCGGAGTCCCCGAGCTTGTAGGGTTTGTCCTTCGCCTTCGCGGCTTTGATTGCGGTATCCGTCAGCGCCACTGGGGGCCATCCTTCCTGCGGCAGGGGGCCAAGCCATTTTAGCCCCCAAACTGGCCCCCATCGATGCCGTGTTACAGGCATACGCCAAGCAACGGCAACAAACAGGGGGTGCCTGATTTACCGCAGAAAACCGCGCTTAGTAAAGACGGAGGGCAACGCCATCATACAGCAAAATGGTGCCCGGGGGCGGAATCGAACCACCGACACTGCGATTTTCAGTCGCATGCTCTACCAACTGAGCTACCCGGGCTAGAAGCGCCTTCGCGTGAATCCGCGAGCGCGTCGGGAGCCGTGCCTATAGGCGGGGCTATGGGACTTTGTCCACCCCATTTTCTCCGGTTGTTTCTCTATCTTCATCAGTTGGCTGTCCAGGCACTTTGTAACCTTCGCCCAGCCAGTTGAGCAGGTCGCGGTCACGGCAGCCGCGGCTGCAGAAAGGATGGAATTCCGCGGTTTGCGGTTTCCCGCAGACCGGGCAGGCGCTGGATCTGGATTTCCTATTCTGCATAGCAGCCGGATATGGAGAGCGCTTCGTCCGCACGCAAGGCGACGGGACCTCCCCGGCGGCGCTCCAGCAAGGCAAGCCATGGCTTGGCCCTGTGAAGACGCGCAATCACCGCCGGTGCACCCACTAGGGTTGCCGGGCCTCCATTGCCGTGACGCTCGCCACGGCGGAGGAGGGCGAGGGCGGCAGTCAATTCCGGGTCCTCGCGAAGAATTTCCGGCAAGGACGGCCGTTCGCGCTTGCGGATGACCTGAAGGAAGCCAAAGCCATTGACCGCCGTCCGCTCAAAGGGCTGGGGCAGGTGTTTGTCGAAAAGATTGGCCGCAATTTGCCGCTCGTCCTTGTTGTTCATGGTGGGCAGGTCGATGCCGATGGAGCCTGTTATTCCCATCCGCCGGATTGCCCTCGCGGCAAGCGCCGCGCCCTTTGGGCCGAGCTGGGCGGGCGGTAGGCTGCCGTCCACATCGATCAGGGTCATGGCAGGCGTCAGGAAGATGCGCAAAGAGGCGCTTTCCGAGCCGACTTCGCCGCTCATCGCCTCTTCCATCAATTCGCCCCAGCCATGCTCCTCCAGCCGGTCGGGACCATGAGCAGGGCAGGGAGAGACCGGTATGCCCGTGGCAATCATTCGCTGGTACAGCGAAGGGCCAAGCTGTGGCTTCGATCCTGATGGCGCCAGACGGACTTTGGCGAGCTTGTCGCGCCCTTCTTCGCCGATACGCTCGCGTAGCACTTCGGTAAGCAGGGCGGCGCCCTCGGCAATTTTCGGCGGTATGGGCTCCAGCAGCGCTTCTTCCCCGCTGTCCAGGCGGACGATCCCCCGGCGGCGCGGAATGATGGTACGGGCAAGGCGGCCTGAGGCGATTGTTCCTGCCAGCGCCTGCTTGCCTTCCCGCTCTATGCAGGCCTCGAGAATTTCGCCTTTCTCGACGAGCGCGGCCCGGCTTTCGCCTATGCCTTCCTCATAGAGCCATTCAAGCATTGGTGTAGCCCGAGGCGAGAAGAAGCATGCGAACCTCGTACAGGGGAAGGCCGACAATCCCGCTATAGCTGCCGGAAATACCGCGGATCAGGCCGGCCGCATGCCCCTGAATGGCATAGCCCCCGGCCTTTCCATGCCACTCGCCGCTCGCGATATAGCCGTCGACCTCGCGTCCGTGCAGGCGTTTGAAGCTGACGATGCTGGTCGAAAGCCGATGATGTGCCCTACCGCTTGCGTCGATCAGGCTGATGGCGCTGTGGACGCGGTGGCGGCGCCCGGAAAGAAGCTGGAGGCATTGCCGCGCCTGCTCCTCGGTTTCGGCCTTGGGCAGAATGCGGCGGCCTACCGCGACCACGGTGTCGCCCGCCAGAATGAATGCCCCGGAATGGCGCATGGCCACCGCTTCGGCTTTTTCCGCCGAGAGGCGGCGGGCATGATCCTCCGGCCGCTCACCCGCAAGGACGCTCTCGTCGATGTCCGCAGGGTCGACGGCATTCGGGGTGATGCCGATCTGCGCGAGCAGATCGAGGCGGCGAGGTGAGGCGGAAGCCAGAATCAGGCGCATGGAGTCACGCGTTCCTGCAAGAGCATGAGTCCAGATATGAGGGCACCGGCGGGCTTCTGCTTTGGCAGGAGAAGGCGAATGCCGGCCAAATCCCTCACTTGAAGCGGTAGGTGATCCGGCCCTTGGTCAGGTCATAGGGCGTAAGTTCGACAAGAACTTCGTCGCCGACCAGCACGCGGATGCGATTCTTGCGCATCTTGCCCGCCGTGTGGCCAAGAATTTCATGGTTGTTTTCCAGTTTCACGCGGAACATCGCGTTGGGGAGAAGCTCCACAACCTGACCGCGCATCTCAAGCAATTCTTCTTTCGCCATAGAATCCCAACAAGATCAAAAATCGCGCCGCCATAGCGCCAAATCATTCAAATGAAAAGCTGGTGCAGGCTGCTTTCGTCAGAGGGCGAAGGCTTGGGCCGCTTCGGCGATGGCACTGAATATTATGTCCACCGCATCTTCGGTGATTGCATAGGGCGGCATCACGTAGATGGTGTTGCCGAGCGGCCGGAGCAAGATGCCGCGTTCAAGGAAGAAGGTGCGAAGTTGAGGCGCAAGTTCCGACAGATAGCCCGCATTGGCCGTTTTCATGTCAATGGCGGCGATGGCACCGATCTGGCGGCTCTTCTCGAACGCCTGATCCTTTCCAAGCCCGGCCCGGCGAGCGGCCATGGCGGCCGACAGGCTGGCGATGCGGCCCAGTACATCCTCCTCCCGCCAGATCGCGAGATTGGCCGCCGCTGCCGCACAGGCAATGGGGTTCGCTGTGTAGCTGCTGGAATGATAGAAAAGCTCGGCCCGATCGGTCGAATAATGCGCCTCGAAAATCGGGGTGCTCGCCAGCGTGACCGCCAGCGGCACAGACCCCCCGGTCAATCCCTTTGAAAGGCACATAATGTCGGGCGATATGCCAGCTTGTTCGCAGGCGAACAGCGTACCAGTGCGGCCCCAGCCTGTCATGACCTCATCGGCAATGAAGAGGACATCATGGCTCGCGCAGATTTCGCGCATCGCACGCAGGATGCCAGCTCCATATATGAGCATGCCGCCCGCCCCGAGGATCAGCGGCTCAACTATGAAGGCGGCAGGCTTCTGCTCGCCTCGACAGGCGGATTCCAGTGCGTCCAGAGTTGCCTGCTCCTGGCCCTCGACTGGGAAGGGGATGGTGCCGACGTCGAACAATAAGGGCGCATAGGGGCGGTTGAAGACACCGCGCTCCCCCACCGACATCGCTCCTATTGTGTCGCCATGATAGCTATGTTCCAGGACCAGGATGCGATGGCGCGGCTGCTTCCGGTTATGCCAGTAGCCAAGGGCCATCTTCAGCGCGACCTCCACACTGGTCGATCCGCTGTCGGAAAAGAAGACGTGACTAAGGCCGGAAGGGGCTATGGCGATCAGCCCGCGCGCCACCTCCTCGGCAGGTTCATGCGTGTAGCCGGCGAAAATGACCTGATCGAGCTTTTGCGCCTGGGCGGCGATCGCTGCCGTGATGCGGGGATGGCAATGGCCATGGGTCGTCACCCACCAACTCGAAATAGCGTCGATAAGGGTGGAGCCATCCGCGCAATGGAGGAGGGCGCCTTCGGCCCGTATAACGGTGGGGACGGGCTCCTGCAGTCCATGCTGGGTAAAGGGGTGCCAGACAGGGGATGTCATAGCGCCGCCCTTACCGCCGCCAGATCAATATTCTGCCGCATGGCCGTTGAGAGAGTCTTCGCATCCAGCCTTGCAAGCAGCGGCAGCCTTCCCAAGGAAGGGATATTCGCCAGCTTGGGGATGATCCGTTCATTCTCCTCGTGCTTGTCGCCGATGAACGCGATCCCGGCAATGGTCAGGCCGCGAGAGCGAAGCGCCTCCACGGTCAGCAGGCTATGGTTGATGGTGCCTAATGAAGTGCGGGCGCAAATGATCACTGGAGCCTGCCAGCGCGCCATCAGGTCGGCGTAGAGCAGGCTTTCGGTAAGCGGCACGAGCATGCCGCCCGCCCCCTCGACGATCAGGGGGCCATCGACCTGCGGCAAAGCGAGCCGGGCGGCGTCGATCTCCACGCCGTCGAGCCGGGCGGCAAGATGGGGCGAGGCCGGAGTTGCCAGCCGGTAGGCTTCAGTAAGGATCCGTTCGCGGGGCAGTCCTGAAAGGCGAGCGACGATTTCGCTGTCCGTTCCTTCCTCCACCCCAGCCTGCACCGGTTTCCAATAATGGCCGCCGAGGGCGCCTGCGAGTCCAGCCGCGAAGACGGTCTTGCCGATGCCGGTGTCCGTTCCGGTAATGATGATCGCGCGGGTCATGGCGCGTCCTGTATCGCTTGCGCCAAGGCGTCGGCCAGAGCGCTCACATCATCTTCGTCCACGTTGAGTGTCAGCGACAGGCGTAAGCGGGAGGTGCCCCGTGGAACCGTGGGCGGGCGGATGCCGCGTATGTCGAAACCCGCTGCCTGCAACGCCTCCGCAACGCGCATCGTGCGCTTGTCCTCGCCCAGGACGACGGGGATGATCTGGCTCCCGGAGGGCGGAAACCCCAAGCGCTCGCAGATCGCCCTTTCGGCATAGACACGTAACTTCGTGAGACGATCACGCAGATCGTCTGCTTGCGCGATCCGGTCAAGCGCCGCCGAAACGGCGACGGCCATAAGCGGGGAGGGGGCAGTCGAGAAGATGAAAGGCCGGGCGCGGTTGACAAGAAAATCCTTGATTGTCCTCGTCGCGCAGACAAGCGCGCCCTCGACACCCAGTCCCTTGCCGCAGGTGTGCAGGCTGACGACATTCTCCTGCCCCTCAAGCGCAGCGGCGAGACCTTTGCCCTGCGGCCCGTAAACGCCGGTTGCATGCGCCTCGTCCAGGATCAGCCATGCCCCCTCGTCGGCGGCGAGGCGGGCGAGGTCAGCCACCGGCGCAATGTCGCCGTCCATGCTGTACAGGGTTTCGAACGCAATCCAGACGCGCCCCTTACCGCCCTGAACGCGCCAATGCCTGATGGCTTCCTCAAAGGCCGAGACGTCATTGTGGCGAATGAAGAGATGCTCCGCCCTGCTCACTCGCAGCCCGTCATGGACGCTGGCATGAATCAGCTCATCGGCAAGGATCAGGTCGCCTTTTTGCGCCAAGGCAGCGAAGAGGGCAGCGTTGGCCGCGAAGCCGGTCGAAAAAAAGAGCGCGGCTTCGCTGCCGAAAAAGTCCGCCGCCTTTTCCTCCAGCGCTTCATGTTCCGGCGCATTACCGCGCAGCAGCCGCGATCCGCCCGAGCCAACCGGAACGCCGCGAGCAATGGCCTGAGCGACGGCTTGCGCAATGGCTGTGTCGTGGGAAAGGCCCAGATAATCGTTTGAGGCGAAGTCCCGTCCCTGACGCGGTATCAGGCGGCGCAATCGTCCACGTGCTGCGAGCGCGTCAAGTTGGCGCGAAAAATCTGCACGGCTGGCCATGAATTTCCTTTAGGCGCAGTGAGGGCCGCTTCCAAGGGGGAGCCTGTGGGCCCTCCGTCAGATACGCTGGGCAGAAGCGAAGGTGCCATCCACCCAGATCAGCGGATCGATGGTGGGATGATTCACGATCCGCTGCACCTGGCCGACGAACAGGGTATGCGTCGCTACGCCGAGCGTCAGTTGCGTGGTGCAGATCAGGCTGGCCACTGCATCGGGAAGCACAGGCAACCCTTCTTCCGATGCGACCCACCCTCCTGTCTCAAAGCGGGCGAATCCTTTCTTGCCGCCGCTGAATATGCCTACGAGTTCCTGGTGACGCTCAGCGAGGAGGTTGACGCAAAAGCGCTGTTCCGTCTGGAGCACGGGGGAGAGGCTGGCGTTCCGGTTGACGGCTACCAATATGGTGGGGGGCTCGGATGTCACAGACATTACTGCGGTGGCAGCCATGCCGCTCCAATTTTCCTGCTTGCCGGTGGTGATGATCGCAATCGTGGTTGCGAGCCTGCGCATGGCGAGCTTGAAATCATCGGCGAGAGTTAGGTCAGCAGCCATGCGATCTCCTTCGTTTCTCACCATATATGGCGCTGGTCCAAATTTGGCAAAGTTTCTGGGCAATGCTGATTGCAAAAACTGCAACTCGTTCATCGCATTTTGCGATTGCCCACATTTTTGCAGCGCAGCATTGTTTCGCTCAAACAACTAGAGACGGGGTGTTTGTCTGGCATTCAAACAGGAGAAATCTTATGCGAATGCTGTCCATTTTTACGCTGCCTATCCTGGCCGCCGCTGCACAAATCGCTTTGGCCGCTCCGGCCGCCGCTGAACCGCTCGAAACGGGAAGTTTCAAGCATGAAGGCTACACCTATGTTTACAAGGTGACGCAGAAGGGGGAAGGTCAGGTCATTTCGGGTCGCCGTTATCCTGGGAGCGTCCCATTTTCGCTGAAGGTCAGCGAGGGCAAGGTGAAAGGCACATCCAACGGTCTGGATGTCAAGTTCAGCCTTGAAGAGGCACGGGGAGCCGCCTCTGGCGCAAAGCTCTCAATGCGTTGATCCTCATGGCAATAGCTCTGCCGGACCCGCGGGTGTGGCAGAGCGATGCGAAAGGGCGGACCGGGGGTTCGCCCTTTTCTTTTGGACTGTGGGGATGCAATCCATATCTGGTCCCGCCGGTGCTCACCTGCGTACCTTGGATTGAACCCCACACCATGGTTAAGCTCAGCGGCAGCGGCGCTTGCTGTCGATTTCCTTCCCGACCAGTGCGCCTGCTGCGGCGCCCAGGATGGTTCCGGTGGCGCGATCGCCGCGCGTGTCGATGGACCTGCCCACAAGAGCGCCTGCCACCCCGCCGACCACCAGGCCCACGGTTCCGTCGGATTTGCGGCAATAAGTCCGTCCGTCCCGGCCGCGCCATTCCTTGTAGCGATAATCCCTCGCCTGCGCGTCATTGGACGGAAAAGCCACCGCCGCTGGTATGGCCAAGGAGGCTGCAGCAAGCGAAAGCATGATAGTGCGCATTATATATTCCCTTCATTATGTTTAATCTGTTCCCCGACGACGATGACATTTTGAATGGTATCGCCTTAACGTGGCACAACGAAGTAACGTTTTGTAAATAAAAGATAAAATTGTCATTGCACCACATTGCCGCGCGAATCGGGATCGGCACGAAAGGCAAAAAATATTATAGGAGAGTAGCATGCTGACGCACCGGCTGGATCCGCACAGGGGCATCGTTGAAATCGACATTGATGGCGCGGCAGACGGTGAAAGCTATCGCGCGCTTGTAAAAGACA
This sequence comes from Rhizorhapis sp., assembly GCF_035276005.1. Taxonomy (NCBI): domain Bacteria; kingdom Pseudomonadati; phylum Pseudomonadota; class Alphaproteobacteria; order Sphingomonadales; family Sphingomonadaceae; genus Rhizorhapis; species Rhizorhapis sp. The sequence goes on along the minus strand of NZ_DATEMB010000013.1, from coordinate 11,778 downwards.
TGGACGCCCAGATAGAGGCGCATGGAAAGATATCGGTGCTGGAGATCGTCAGGGACATTGGCTGGGTCAGCCCCGGCATCTGGTGGGAGGATTTCGGTTGGTCTTTCCGGCATCTGAAGGACATAGGCCGGCTAGCAGTGGTCACTGACAAAGCTTGGCTCACGCCCATCGTACACACGATGTCGGGCGTCATGCCGGGCGAGGTCGCCACATTCCGGCTCGATGAAATGGACAGCGCCCGGGAATGGATCGCCCGGTAAGTGCGCCGGCTGAGGAAGGGCAAGAAGCCGACGAGGCATGATGCCGTTTTCCCGCGGGCGTGCTAATGTTGCGGCAGGAGGACCGGGCCATGCGTATTTTGCTCGTCGCGTCCGCATTTCCGCTGATGCTATGTGGGATTGCCCAAGTCCAGGCTGCCGCTCCGCCTCATGCCGATGTGGTGCTGGCGGACTTCAGCTATTCGCCGAAGACCATTCGCCTGAATGAAGGTGAGAAGGTTACTCTACGCCTCATCAATCAGGGTTCGGGAGGACATAATTTTTCGGCTCCCGAATTTTTCCAGAAGGCTCAGATTGATCCAGCCAGCGCGCCGCTCATCAGAAAGGGAAAGGTGGAAGTGAGGAAGGGCGCCACGGTTGATCTGACCCTCACCCCGGCCGCGGGACAATATAAGCTGAAATGCACCCATTTCCTGCACAGCGGTTTCGGCATGAAAGGCCGGATTGTCGTGGAGTAGCGCCCTGGCTTGCCGAGCGGTGGAGACTGGTACATCCTCATCTCATCCACGATCAGGAGGATGCGCGATGGACCATTTCTTCAGCCGTTTTGCCCAGAATGTCTCAATGCTGGTGGGGCGGCCGGAAGCATTCCTGGTGGCATTGGCCATTGTTTTGATCTGGTCGCTTACGGGCCCCATTTTTCAGTGGTCCGATACCTGGCAATTGATCATCAACACAGGGACCACCATTGTCACCTTCCTGATGGTGTTCCTCATCCAGAATGCCCAGAACCGGGACGCAAGCGCCATTCAGGCGAAGCTCGACGAGCTTATCCGGGCCACGGAGCCCGCGCATAATGAATTCATCGGCATCGAGCATCTGACGGAGCAGGAACTGGAGGGCATCCGCAAATTCCTGGAGGACACCTATGGCGAAGGAACGCCTTATCAGGCGCCCGTCAAACGCCTGCTCAAGCGGCGCTGATGATTTCGAGCCAGATGGAATTATCTGGCGGCTCGGAAATCACGGAGAACGAGTCTAAAACCAGGCACGCAGGCCGATCACCGCCCGGCTGAGCTCGACTTCCTCGCCGGCAGTCCGGGCAAAGTCGGCGGTGGCCCCAATCTTCCGTTCCCATTCGACGCCGAGATAGGGGGCGAATTCGGGGGCAATTTCATAGCGCAGACGCAAGCCCGTCTCAATTGAGGACAGGCCGGAACCGATGCCAAGTTCCGGAACATCCTGAGCCGCGATATCGGCTTCGATGCGGGGCTGAAGGATGAGCTGCTGCGTCAGGCGCTGGTCATATTCAGCTTCGAGACGGGCAGTGAGATCGCCTTCCTCCGAAAGGAAAGCGGCGGCATCCAGTTCGAACTTGTAAGGGGCGAGCCCTTGGACGCCAAGGACCAGATGACCACGTTCGGGATCGGGCCGAAAGTCGTAACGGATGCCCGCCTGAAGATCGAAAAAGGGGCCGATGGCATGGCTCCAGAGCGCCTGCACCTCAGCGCTCTCCGGCTTATCCCTAAAGGCGCCTTCGCCTTCGCTCTTCAGCCAGAGCTTATCGACATCGCCGCCATACCATCCCTGAACGTCCCAGGCATATCCGTCCCTTCCATCCTGAAGCCGATATTCCAGACGGTCGGCGAGGACCTTGTAAATGCCCATGCTTCCGGCTTCGGCATGCAGTTGCCTTCGCGCAGCCGCCATCTCCGAAGCACCGTATATGGCGTCGGCGGCATGGGCCGGGCCGGATTTCGCTGCTTCGGGAACGGGTCCAGGCGGCGGATTTTCGGGTTGCGCCTGGTCTCCCATATCATGTCCGGCGTGAGGATCGGCTGGTTCCTGCTGCATCTGGCCCATATCGTGACCGGCATGAGGGTCAGACTTGGGCTCTTCCGTCTGCATCTGTCCCATGTCATGGCCCTGGTGCTGGGCGAGCGCGGGCGATGCTGCGGCAAGGCAGAGGAGCATGATCGGGGCCTTGTTCATGCTGCTTCTCCCTCAAGCGGGCGGATGCTGACGATGTTGAACATTCCGGCGTGCATGTGGAAGAGCAGATGGCAGTGGAACGCCCAGTCGCCCGGCGCATCGGCGGTAAGGTCAAAAGTCACCTTGCCGCCGGGCAGCACGTTCACAGTGTGCTTCATTGGGTGATAGCCCGAATGTCCGTTCACGATCTCAATGAAATGGCCATGCAGGTGGATGGGGTGCTGCATCATCGTATCATTGACCAGCGTGACGCGAACCCGCTCATCGCGTTGGAAACGGATCGGCTCCTTCACCTCCTTCAATGACCTGCCGTCGAAGGACCACATGAAACGCTCCATATTGCCGGTGAGGTGAATTTCCAGCGAGCGAGACGGTTCGCGCTTGTCCGGGTTGGGCGCCAGCGAAACAAGATCCCGATAGGTAAGCACGCGATGACCCGCATCTTCGAGGCCAAGGCCCGGGTCTCCTGTGCGGTCCACCGGCATCGGAGCGATCATGTCGACGCCGGGACCCAGCTTCATGCTTTCGGGAGCCAGGGACTTGTCTCGCATGTCATGATCCATGCCGCCATGGTCCATCCCCGCCATGGCGCCCATTCCCATGTCCTTCATGGAAAGCGTGGGACGGGGGCGGAGCGGGGGAACCTTGGCTCGCATCCCGGGACGCGGGGCCAGCGTGCCGCGGGCCATGCCGGATCGGTCAACGGTTTCGGCTACTAGCGTATAGGCGCGATCTTCCTTGGGTTGGACAATCACATCATAGGTCTCGGCCACTGAAATCTGGAACTCATCGGTGGCGACTGGCCGGACATTCATACCGTCGCAATTGACCACCTGCATCTCCAGCCCCGGAATGCGGACGTGGAAGACAGTCATGGCCGACGCATTGATGAAACGCAGCCGCACGCGCTCGCCTGGACGGAAAAGGCCGGTCCAGTTCGCCTCCGGCCCATGACCGTTCACCAGATAGCTGTAGGTGGCGCCCGTGACATCAGCGATGTCGGTCGGATCCATGCGCATCTTGCCCCACATAATCCGGTCCTTCAGCGGCATATTGTCTTCGGGATCGTCCCTGCCGACGAGGCCCGACAGCGTCTGGCGCTGACGGTTGAAATAGCCGGGTTCCTCCTTCAGCTTCCGCATGATCTGGTGCGGATGCATGAAGCTCCAGTCTGACAGCATGACCACATGTTCGCGGTCATAGGCGACCGGATCGGCATCCCTGGGATCAAGGATCATGGGGCCGTAAAGGCCGATCGCTTCCTGAAGGCCGGAATGGCTGTGATACCAGTAGGTGCCGGACTGTTTGACGGGGAATTCATAGAGGAAGGTCTGGTGCGGCTTGATTCCGGGGAAGCTGATCCCCGGGACGCCATCCATATGGAAGGGAAGGATCAGACCGTGCCAGTGGATCGACGTGTCCTCATCCATATGATTTGTAACGGCGATACGGATATTCTGCCCCTCGCGCAGACGGATGAGTGGCGCGGGAAGCGTGCCGTTCACGGTCACGGCATGGCCGCTCCTGCCGTTCAGGGAGAAGCGGGAGTGGCCGATGGCGAGCCTGATTTCTTCACCGGAAAGGGTGGGCATGTCAGGTGCGATGCCGGGGCTGACGGCCTGAGCCCAGGCCGGGAAAAGGCCGCCAAGGCCCAGGCCCAGGCCGCCGAGCGCCGTGGCGCGGAGAAGATCGCGCCGCTCCAAGGGGGGGAACTGGTTCATGAATGATGTCCTTGCGGTTTCGCTAAGTGTGGCTGGGCTCGTGGGTTTTTGCGGTGTTGAGGAAAAGCTGAGCCGTCGCCCCTGCGCCGGCAGGGGCCCCGCTGTTTCTTAAACCCTGTCAAAGAGAAGCGGGGTCCCTGCCTGCGGCCGAAAGCCGCAGTTTATCCTGAGCGCCCGCCCTGCGGGCAGTCGAAGGGCAGGAACGACGGAAATAAAGTCTCATTTCACCAAAAACCAGCCACAGCCGGTCAGTTCTTAATGCTGCCCTTCATGGCCTGCATGCGCATCGGCACTGGCTTTGTCCTTGTCCTTGGCGTGCTTATCACAGCAGTCCATTTTCTTGCCTTCAGCCTTCATCTTCTCGCAGTCCATGTCCTTATGGTCCATTTTGTCATGATCCATTGCAGGCATCGCATGTCCCTCATGTTCTGAGGTGGCGGGTGCATTGGTTTGCGCGAATGCGAGGGTAGGAAGCGCGATCGCCAGCGCGACCGCGGAACAGATGGTCTTCATGATCAATTCTCCTGATCGAAAGGGTTTGAATGAGTTCAAAACGTCAGGAGAATCGCGGAGGGGGTGTTTCGGCCTTGGATTTGATGCCGTGGAAAGCAGCGAACGGAAGGGTGTCATAGAGAATGAGACCGTCAGTCGGTTCCGCCGCAGACGTTGCGGCGGCTGGCGCAATGGCTGAGCAGGCTGCGACGCAATCATGTGAGGCCGCAGGTTTTTGCTTTTCACGACTGCTGTCCATGCCCGCGCAATGGCCCACGGACATTTCTGCCTCCGCCATGGGCGCAGCAAATGCCGTCCCTCCGCCGAACATCGCGACAGGCGCTATCATCAGCGCAAGCGCGGCGACGATGGAAAGAAGGCGGTTGATGCTCACGGCGCGGAAAATAGGAGCGCTTCACCAGGCTTGCAATAAGTGTTTGACCTTCCAGTTACTGGAACCTGCACAAAAGGCTCATGCAACAGAATCACTGCAGTCGCTCGCACGCTCATGGCATGACCGCCGTTCCGGCCTCCAGGAAGGTCGCGCCAGCTACGGCCGGCAAGGACGTCATCTACACTTGTCCCATGCACCCCGAAATCGAGCAGGTGGGGCCGGGGACTTGCCCCATCTGCGGCATGGCTTTGGAACCCAAGGGCGCGGCACTTCCGGAAGGTCCGTCGGAGGAATATCGCGGCATGTGGCGGCGGTTCGTCCTGTCCGCCATCTTGTCGCTGCCCGCGGTCGTGGTGGCGATGCTCCGCCATGGCTGGGCGCCTTTGGCAGATGCAGTTTCACATGGCGCGCTGGACTGGATCGAACTTCTACTCGCCACGCCGGTTGTGCTTTGGGGCGGATGGCCGTTCTTCGTGCGCGGATTGCAGAGCGTCCGCAATCGCCATCCCAATATGTTCACGCTCATTGCCATCGGTACGGGAGTTGCCTGGCTTTATTCCGTGATGGCGGTCCTTGCTCCTCAGCTATTCCCGCCTGCCTTCCGGGGCGAACATGGAGAAGTGGCGCTCTATTTCGAGGCGGCGGCGGTCATCGTCACCCTCGTGCTGCTGGGCCAGGTTCTGGAATTGCGGGCGCGGGAGCAGACAGGATCGGCCATAAGGGCTTTGATGGACCTCTCCCCAAAGACCGCTCATCTTCTCAGCAATGGACAGGAGCGGACAGTTCCGCTCGATCACGTGCGTGTGGGCGACCGCCTGCGGGTGAAGCCGGGCGAGGCTGTCCCGGTCGACGGTTCGGTTGAGGAAGGGCGCTCATCGCTCGATGAATCGATGCTGACGGGAGAGCCCCTGCCGGTGGAAAAGGGGCCCGGTGATCCTGTAACCGGCGGTGCGATCAATGGGGAGGGCAGCTTCATCATGCTGGCCGAACGGGTGGGTGCCGAGACCATGCTTGCGCGGATCGTCCAGATGGTCGCCGAAGCCCAGCGCAGCAAGGCGCCCATTCAGCGGAAGGTTGATCAGGTCGCGGCCTGGTTCGTGCCTGCGGTGCTGGTGGTTGCGCTGCTTGCTTTCGTCTTCTGGTCCTTCTCTGCGCCGCCGCCCGCCATGGCCTTTGCCTTGGTTGCGGCCGTGTCGGTCCTGATCATCGCTTGCCCCTGCGCGCTTGGGCTTGCCACGCCCATGTCGATCATGGTCGGAGTGGGCAAGGGCGCGCAGTCGGGCGTGCTTATCAAGAACGCCGAGGCGCTGGAGCGCTTTGCCAGCGTGGATACGCTCGTAGTCGACAAGACAGGAACGCTCACCGAAGGCAGGCCAGCACTGGCTGGCGTCGAAGCAAGGGAGGGATTTTCGGGCGAGCAGATCATCCGGCTGGCTGCCGCGCTTGAACAATCGAGCGCTCATCCGCTGGCTCATGCGGTGATTGATGGTGCTCAGGACCGAGGATTGCGACCTTCCGAAGCTGTCGATTTCGTTTCCATAAGCGGCAAGGGTCTGCGGGCGATGGTGGAGGGGCGGCGGACAGCGATCGGCAACGCCGCGATGATGGCTGAGGAGGGCGCTGATCCCGCCCCGCTCGCTTCGGCTGCCGACCGCTATCGCAATGAGGGCGCTACGGTGATGTTCGTTGCGGTGGACGGAACAGTGGCGGGATTTGTGGCTGTTGCCGATCCGGTCAAGCAAAGCACGCCTCAAGCTATCTCCCGCCTGCATGCAGAGGGGCTGCGCCTGATCATGCTGACGGGCGACAATCGGCGGACAGCGGAAGCCGTCGCGAAACGGCTCGGCATTGACGAGGTGATCGCCGATGTCCTGCCGCAGGACAAGGATGCCGTCATCGACCGGCTGAAGCAGGAAGGACGCATTGTGGCCATGGCCGGCGATGGCGTGAACGATGCCCCCGCGCTTGCCCGCGCGCATATAGGCATTGCCATGGGCACCGGGGCGGATGTCGCGGTGGAAAGCGCCGGGGTCACCCTCGTCAGGGGCGATCTTACCGGCCTCGTCCGTGCCCGCCGTCTGTCGCGGGCCGTAACGAGGAACATCCGTCAGAATCTGGTCTTTGCCTTTGGCTATAATGCGCTGGGGATACCCATAGCGGCGGGACTGCTTTATCCTGTCGCGGGACTGCTGCTTAATCCGATGATAGCCGCGGCGGCCATGAGCTTGTCGTCGGTATCAGTGATCGGCAATGCGCTGCGGCTAAGGATGCTGGATCTGGAGGCAGGTCGATGAACATTGGCGAAGCCGGCCGGCAGTCCGGCCTTCCCGCAAAAACCATCCGCTATTATGGGGATATTGGCCTCATCGCGCCGCCTCGCCGGGACAATGGCTTTCGCGATTATGACGAGCGGGACATCCATGATCTGCGCTTTATAGCGCGGGCGCGGTCACTCGGCTTCACAGTGGAGCAGTGCCGTCACCTGCTGGCGCTGTACCGCGACAAGCATCGCTCCAGCGCCGAGGTGCGGCAAACGGCGGAACGCCACATCCAGGAAATTCGTGACAAGATCGCGGAATTGGAAGCCATGGCAAGAACCCTGGCCGCGCTGGTGGACGCCTGTGCTGGCGATGGTCGTCCCGACTGCCCGATCCTGGATGGCCTCTCGACCGGCCCTAACAGGTAAGCCCCGTCGCCATTGGCGGCGGGGCTCCCGTGAAGATTTCTTTCTTTCGTCCGAAAATCTTCCCGCCCATCTTTCGATCAGGCGGATAATAAGAACGCCCATCGATAATGGAAGTTCCATATTTTTTTGCGTCAGGCTTTGGCGACAGCAGACGCCGGGGCGACTGGGCCCAGGAGCTGCGCTATGTCCGTCCGCCTCTGCAAAAGATCCGCCAAGGAATAGGCGTCGAGTACTTTGAGAAAGGCGCCAACGGCTTCTTTCAGAACCCCCGTAAGGCCGCATGCCGGCGCGATGACGCAGTTACCGCAGTCCAGCAGATCGAAGCCGTCTTCGGTATGGCGTATGACCGTGCCGATATTGATCTCTTCAGGTGCGCGGGCAAGGCGAATACCGCCGAACCGGCCGCGCACGCTCTCTACATAGCCTGAGCGCACCAGTTCGTTCACCACCTTCATCATGTGGTTCTGCGATACGCCATAGCCGCGCGCCACTTCGGCGATGGAGCACAGCCGGTCCGGTCGCGCTCCCAGATAGAGCAGCACGCGGATCGAATAATCAGTGAACAGTGTCAGGCGCATCGAAACTCCTTTGCGCCATATATGCATTTTATTTGCATCATTCAAATTTCCGATATAGATGCATCTCATATACATGATTAAGGCGATTCTGACATGAAGGGACTGGACGAGGCGGCTTTGAAACCTGTGGTCGATCGCTTTTATGAGCGGGTGCGGGAGGATGCGGAGCTTGGCCCAATCTTCAATAGCGCCATCAAGGATTGGCCGGAACATATTGAAAAACTGAGTACATTCTGGAGCTCCGTGATGCTGGGCACCGGCAGCTACAAGGGCAATCCCGTGGCCGCGCACCTGAAGCATCGGGACCGGATCACGCCGCAACTCTTCGACCACTGGTTGAGCTTATGGAACCGGACGACCGCCGAACTGCTGCCCGGCGAAGAGGCTGCAGCGCTTCAGGAAAAGGCGAAGCGGATTGCCGAAAGCCTGCAGCTCGCGCTGTTCTTCAGACTTGATCCCGCCCCGCCAGTCCGGGCTGAGGCGCGCTGATAACCACCCAATACACGGAGATAATATATGCAGAATTTGAGCGATCAGACCATCGCGCTCGTCAAGGCCACCGTCCCAGCCCTTGAGGCGCATGGTCTGGACATCGTGCAGGAAATGTATGCCCGCATGTTCCAGAATCCCGCGATCCGCGATCTCTTCAATCAATCGCATCATGGAGACGCGGGCTCCCAGCCAAGGGCGCTTACCGCGGCTATCCTCGCCTATGCCAGCAATATCGACAATCTTGGCGCTCTTGCACCGGCGGTGGAAAGGATTGCTCAGAAACATGTAGGCCTTCAGATCCTGCCGGAACATTATCCCTATGTGGCCGAAGCGCTGCTTGGAGCGATCAAAGCGGTGCTTGGCGACGCTGCAACCGAAGAGGTTCTAGCAGCCTGGGGCGAAGCCTATTGGTTCCTTGCCAACATCCTCATTGCCCGCGAGGGGCGCATCTATGACGATCTCGCCAGTGCTGAAGGGGGCTGGACCGGCTGGCGCAGCTTCGAGGTTGAAGAGGTCCGGCGGGAAAGCGCCATCATCACTTCATTCGTGCTTCAAACGGCCGACGGCCGCCCGGTGGTGAAGCACAGGCCGGGGCAGTATCTGACTTTCTGGTTCGAGATTCCTGGGCATCCGCCGGTAAAGCGGAACTACTCGATTTCCGATGCGCCCAATGGCCGGACCTATCGCATCTCCGTGAAGCGCGAACCTCATGGCCTGGCGTCGGGGTGGCTGCATGATGAAGCTCAGCCGGGAACGTTGCTGAAGGTTGCACCTCCCGCAGGCGAGTTTTTCCTTGCCGAACACCCCGAGCGGCCGGTGGTCCTTCTTTCAGGCGGCGTCGGCCTTACGCCCATGGTATCCATGCTGGAAACCATTGCCAGGCAGCATCCGCAGGTTCCGGTGCATTTCGCTCATGGGACGCTTGACGGCTCGACCCATGCAATGGGGCGGCATGTACGCACGCTGGTGGGGAACCAGCCAGGAGGAAAGTCCACCTTCTTCTACCAATCGCCGCGCGCGGAGGATGTTCAGGGCCGCGATTATGACGTGGCGGGACTGATTGACGGAGATTGGCTGGTCGCCAACACGCCTATCACTGAAGCGGACTATTTTCTCTGTGGGCCGCGCCCATTTCTGAGAAATCTGGTTTCGGCACTTTCCCTGACGGGCGTTCCGAGCGACCGCATTCATTACGAGTTCTTCGGCCCGGCTGACGAACTTCTCGCCGCCTGAAGCTCAGTTGAGCCGCCGGAAGCGGAAGCGATCGCGGATGCACCGATTGAAGAAACCCCCCCTTCGATCTGGAGCGCCGCATCGCTTCCGCGACGGGCGGCGGCACATCGGCATAGCAGATATCCTCTTACCGCATCCTCATTGCTGCGGCCAATGCGTGCGGCGCCGCGCAGGTCGCATCGGCCTGTCAGCGCCTGCTCGATGAAAAGATCGAATTTCATCACTGGGTCGAGCAGCAGTTGCCTGCGCTGATAGAGGAATATTTGCGGCGCGACCAGATGGCGTCGAGTTCAGCAGCGCCATAAAAATGCATTCAGCTTGGGGGCGTGACCTCACCGACCGGCGATGCGGCGCATCTGTGCCGCATCGCGGCCATAGCCGTCCTGCAGGAACTCAATGCCGGATTCGGTGGGCGATGCGGTGAGGTAAGTCAGATAGACTGGAACCCCGTCCGGCAAAGGGACATGCTGCTCGGGTTCGTCAGACGATGCCGCCATCGGCTTGCCGAACAGCCATTTTCCGAGCCGTGGCGCATCCTCCAACCGCACGCAGCCAGAGCTGAACCAACGCTGCTTTTCCTTGAACAGCGCCTTGTCCGGCGTGTCGTGCAGGTAAATGCCAAGATCATTGGGGAACATGAACTTCACTCGCCCCATGGCGTTGGTCTTGCCCGGAAGCTGCCTGATACGAAGATTCTGGCGGCCTTGAGCGACGGCGCTCCAGTCTATCGCCACTGGATCGATGACCTGCGGGTTGGTGCTCCAGTCGGCAAGTGCTTGATAGTTCATCTTTGCAAAGGACGCTCCGTTCAGAACCTTCGGCGCTATTCGATTTCGCACGAGGTCTGAGGGGACGTTCCAATAGGGATTAAGCGTGGCATAGCGCATCATGCCGGCCAGCATGGGGGTCTGTTCGTTGGGCTTGCCCACGATGACCTTCATCGTGTCCTGCTCTTTCCCCTTCTCATAGGTCCACAGCCTTGCCGCTGCCGCATTGACCACGATATGGCGGGTATAGGCGCTGGGCAGCAGCTTTGCGCGTTCCAGGTTAAGGCGCAGCAAACCCGTATAATAGGCAGGACCACGATTGAGCGCTGCAACGGTCGTGTCACCGGCAATGCCATCCGCTTGAAGTCCATGATCGGCCTGGAATTCGCGCAGTTTCGCCGCCAGCGGCTTGTCAAACTTTGTCCCTTCGGCAAAGCCGAGCCTCCGTCGCAGCAGACGGACGCGGCTGTCTTTACTGCCGGTCCGCATTTTGGGCCCAGATGGGATCGCGACCAGGGGAAGCCTGCCCCAGCGCTCGGGGTAGGAGGCGAGCGCGTCCCGCAGCCGGACATAGATTGGGCTCATCCAGGCGGCATTTTCGACATAGTCGTGAAAGGAAGGGGCAAGGGCGGCGGCGCGCAGCACATCGGCCTGGCTGGGCCGCACAGGGATCAATTCCTGATCCAGATAACTGATCTTGATGGTGGAGGGGCGCCGCAGATCGCGCACATAGTTGGCGAGCGTCTGGGAAAGCTCCATTTCCGCCGCGGCAAGAGCGGCGGGCGTCCCGCTGCGGGCAGCCTCGAGCGATTTGCGCAGGTCTTTCAGATCATAGTCGCCAGGGTCCAGGCTATCCAGCCTGGAAGTCTCTATGAGTTGAATAAGGCGGTCCGCTTCCGGTCCTACCTTGCCCTCGCGCACCCAAAGCGGCCAATAGCCCCGGGTCCTGTAAAAGTCCCTGAGCTTGCCGTCTGCGGAAGCCTTGATCTGCGTAGCCACGCTGTCGGGCGTTGCCTGTGCCGCAGCCACGGATGGTTGCAGCAACAGCGCCGCGAGAGCTAGCAGGCCCACGGCAAAAATCTGGGGGCGAAGGGGTAGTACGAAACCGGCGCGGCCTTTGGGCCGCGCCTGTCCGATCATCCTCCTTAGCCTCTTTCGCCAGAGGGGCTCGGCGGTGGGGGTGGAGGCGGTGGGCATGGCGGTGC